>JAAYBJ010000066.1 GCA_012730105.1 Candidatus Hydrogenedentota bacterium | reverse complement strand
TTCCGTTCGCTATTGGTGCGGAAAGTCCAGTGACAACGCCCTGGGATATAGAATCTTTGCAACGGTTACCTGCGATTTATCCGGGGGAAGGATTCGAGGAATCAGGAGTGCGCCCCTTGTTTTTAGCCGGGGAAGCTTACCAGGGCAAGAGTACCCGTGTTTTTGCCTGGTACGGAGCGCCCTCGGGAGCACCGGGGCAAAAGTATCCCGCCATGGTGCTGGTGCACGGCGGCGGCGGCACCGCATTCGCGGAGTGGGTACGCCTCTGGGTCAGCCGGGGGTATTGCGCGATTGCCATGGATACCTGCGGTTGCGTGCCAAGAGGCGAATACGGCAACTGGGAACGCCATCCGGATGGCGGTCCTGCCGGCTGGGGCGGTTTTGACCAAATTGACGCCCCCGTAAAAGAACAATGGACCTATCACGCGGTAGCGGATATTCTCCTGGCCCACTCCCTGCTTCGCTCCTTTCCGGAAGTCGACGCGGAACGTACGGGTATCACCGGTATTTCCTGGGGCGGTTACCTGACCTGCATCGCGGCCGGAGTCGATTCGCGCTTCAAACTGGCCGTGCCGGTATATGGCTGCGGTTTTCTTGGAAACAACTCCGCCTGGCTCGACACGTTCAAAGAAATGGGCGCCGATAAAGCCTCCGTCTGGCTGTCCCAGTGGGATCCTTCCCGCTATCTTCCCCGCGCGGTGATGCCCATGCTCTGGGTTACGGGAACAAACGACTTCGCCTACCCCATGGATTCCCTGCAAAAATCTTACCGGCTTCCCCAGGGACCACGCACCTTATGCGTCCGCATCCGCATGCCCCACGGCCACGGCGGCGCCGGGGAAAACCCGGAAGAAATTCACGCTTTCGCGAATACCCTGTTCAACGCCGCGCCCCCTATACCCTCTATTATAAAACAGGGACAAGAAGGTCAAACAGCCTGGGTTCTTTTTGATCCGAAGAACCCACCCAACCGTGCGGAGATTATTTATACCCGGGATATTGGAAAATGGCAGGACCGCTTATGGGAAAGCATACCCGTCTGTACCGAAGCGGAAACTCACAGGATTTCTGGTATCGTTCCGGAAGGAACGACTGTCTTCTATATTAATCTTGTAACAGAAAAAGGGCTGGTCGTCAGCAGTGAACATGTGGAAATACAGTAAAAATAACCTGCCGCTACCGCCCTACCCGTTTACACGCAAGTGATAATGAAACTCAAAATCTGCTACCATTTCCCCGTTGTGTCCCCTTTTGCCGTTTTCATGCCTGTCGATTTAACCAGTTTCAATGGAATATCTCATGTTTTTACAAGATACGTATAAGACAACGAATCATGTCCGAATCCTGACCGCCACGTCGCTTTTTGACGGCCACGACGTTTCCATCAACATCATGCGACGCATCATGCAGGATTCCGGGGCTGAAGTCATTCATCTCGGTCACAACCGTTCCGCCTCGGAAATTGTCGAAGCCGCTATTCAGGAAGATGTTCATGCCATTGCCGCAAGTTCGTACCAGGGCGGACATATCGAATTTTTCCGGCTGATTATGGACCTGCTTCAGGAACGCCACGCCGACCATATCAAAGTGTTCGGCGGCGGTGGTGGTGTTATTGTGCCCTCAGAAATCACCCAGATAGAGGGGTTTGGTGTCGCAAAAATATTCTCTCCGGAAGACGGGCGAACCCTGGGCCTCCAAGGCATGATAGACCTGATTCTCCGGGAATCTGATTTCCCTATGGACGTAAGTCATTTGGCGACACAAACCCAGGAACTTTCACCGTCCAACAGCCGTCTTATTGGACGCTATATCACGGCTATCGAGGAGGCCAAAGCACAGTCGGATGAAGGCCTGCAAACGCTTGTTGCACCGTTGAAGAACCGTATCTCACGCAATATTCCCATTCTTGGCATAACCGGCACGGGCGGCGCGGGAAAATCTTCCCTCGTCGACGAAATGGTCATCCGTTTTCTGAATGATTTTCGCGACCGCAATGTTGCGGTGGTTTCCGTTGACCCGTCACGTCAACGGAGCGGTGGAGCGCTACTGGGCGATCGCATCCGTATGAACTGCCTGTCACGGGAACGCGTATATATGCGGTCCCTGGCTACTCGCGACGGACGCAGTGAAATTACCGAGTCTCTGCCGGAAGTGCTTATTGCGCTCCGGGCCGCCAATTTTGACTTTATCATCGTGGAAACCGCCGGCATCGGCCAGGGAGATGCCGCCATTGTGCCGCACGTCGACGTTACGGCCTATGTCATGACCGCGGAATACGGGGCGCCTTCACAGCTGGAAAAAATAGACATGCTCGACTTCGCCGACCTTGTGGTGATTAATAAGTTTGACCACAAGGGCTCCGAGGACGCTCTGCGCGATGTGAGAAAACAATATCAGCGCAATCACAGGCTGTTTGACGCCACCCTGGAAGAGATGCCCGTTTTTGGTACGATCGCTTCCAAATTTAATGACGACGGCATGACGGCGCTCTACCAGGCGATTGTGGGCCTCATGAACGAAAGAACGCGCTGCAACTGGCAATCTTTCCTCCCAGCGACGGATAGAAAGATGCCGTCGACAAACGACATTCTGATCCCGGCCAACCGCGTTCGGTACCTTGCCGAGATTGCAGATGCCGTGGAACGATACCACGAAGACGCGGCGAAACAGGCCGAGACTGCCGAGAAGATCTGGCAAATTGAGGGAGCCCTTTCTTTGCTAGGAGAAAATGCGGAGGAAGCCCGCGCTATCCTTGAAACCAGACTGGATCATCTCCACGGTAAACTTTCAGAACACTGTCGGGGCATACTCGAAAGAATACCCGTCATACGGGATAAATACCTACAGGACGAGTTTATTTACACGGTACGAGGCAAAGATATCAGCACTGTCTTGAACCGCAGGAGCCTGTCAGGCACTCGCATTCCGCGCATTGCGCTTCCCCGTTTCAAGAACCCGGGAGACCTCCTGCGCTGGGTATGCCGTGAAAACCTGCCCGGCCGTTTTCCGTTCACCGCAGGGGTGTTCCCATTCAAACGTTCGGACGAGGATCCCACTCGCATGTTCGCGGGCGAAGGCGGTCCAGAACGCACCAACCGCCGTTTTAAATTCCTGTCCCACAACCATGAAGCCAAACGGCTTTCCACGGCTTTTGATTCCGTCACCCTCTACGGTTGCGACCCGGACACGCGCCCCGACATCTACGGCAAGATAGGCAACTCCGGCGTGTCCATATGCACTCTGGATGATATGAAGACCCTCTTTGAGGGCTTTGATCTGTGCGGTCCGAACACCAGCGTATCCATGACCATCAACGGGCCCGCACCCATTATTCTCGCCATGTTCTTCAACGCGGCGATCGACCAGCAGTTGGCCCGTATCGAAGCGGAATACGCGCGCCCGCTGTCCGAGGAAGAAATAGCGCGGTTTCGCGCCTGGACCCTCCAGACCGTTCGCGGTACGGTGCAAGCGGACATCCTCAAGGAAGACCAGGGCCAGAATACCTGCATTTTCGCAATCGATTTTGCCTTGAAAATGATGGGTGACGTCCAGGAATATTTTGTCAATCATGCCGTCCGCAATTTTTATTCCGTGTCCATTTCCGGATACCACATCGCCGAGGCCGGCGCCAACCCCATTTCCCAACTCGCTTTTACACTGGCCGACGGCTTTACCTACGTGGAGTATTACCTGGCCCGGGGCATGGACATCAACGACTTCGGCCCCAACCTTTCCTTCTTCTTCTCCAACGGGATGGACCCGGAATATTCCGTACTCAACCGTGTGGCAAGGCGCATCTGGTCCATTGCTATGCGCGATAAATACGGCGCCAATGAACGGTGCCAGAAATTGAAATCCCATATACAAACCAGTGGACGCTCACTGCATGCCCACGAAATGCAGTTCAACGATATTCGCACCACCCTGCAGGCATTGACCGCGCTGTACGATCATTGCAATTCCCTTCATACCAACTCTTACGATGAAGGCATCACAACCCCCTCAGAAGAATCCGTCCGCCGCGCCCAGGCCATTCAGCTTATCATTAACAAAGAATTCGGCCCGTCCATGAACGAGAATCCCCTGCAGGGCTCCTTCTTCGTTGAGCAGTTGACCGACCTCGTGGAAGAGGCCGTGTTGAACGAATTCCGGAGGATTTCGGAACGCGACGGTGTGCTGGGCGCCATGGAAACCGGCTATCAACGCTCCAGGATACAGGAAGAGTCCATGTATTATGAAGAACGCAAGATGAACGGCCAGTTACCCATTATCGGCGTAAACACCTTCATCAATCCTGACGAGGACATGGAAGAGATTATCGGAAACATACAACTGGCCCGCGCGACGGACGAGGAGAAACGTAAACAAATCGAAGGGCTTAACGCATTCCATGCCCGAAACACCGACGATGCGCCCAAGGCGCTTGAAAGCCTTAAAAACGCGGCATTGAATGGCAACAATATCTTTGCGGAATTGATGAATACCGTGAGATACTGTTCTCTGGGTCAAATCACCCGGGCTCTTTTTGAAGTTGGCGGTCAATACCGGCGGAACATGTGACCTATAAGCCTTTTACCCTCCAGATGGAAAGGTCTTGTCTATGCCCAGCAAATGGATCAGGAAATGCCTCGAACGGGTAGAGAACTATCGCCACCAATGTGCCATGAGCCCCTTGAGGCCTGACCGGCGCGCGCTTTTAGCCGGACTTCTTGCAGCTCCTTTCGCCGTGGCCCAGGATTCCGCGAAACAAGCGACCGCCACAACCGAACACGGGGGTACGGCCGCCACCGTGGACGGCGTAAGCGGGGCGACGGTCCGCCAATGGCTGCAGCAGCCCATCGAACCCGTTAAGGGAACCCTCTCAAAAGGGAAAATCGGCAATCTTGAAATCAGCCGTCTCATCTTCGGCAGCAATCTTATCGGCGGGTATGCCCATTCCCGGGATCTGATCTATGTGCCGGAACTATTCAAGGCCTATAACACGGAAGCCAAAGTGTTTGAAACGCTCTATCGCGCGGAACAGGCGGGCATCAACACCATGATCACGCCAAGTTTTGAATTGCCCTTGATCCGGAAATACCATGAAACGACCGGTGGAAAGATACAAACCATGGTCCAGGTGTTTGAAAGGAACGGTGACTTCATACCCGATATTGACCAGGCGATGGAAAACGGCGCAAACACGATTTATCTGCATGGCGGCACGGTTGATCAATTTGTGCAGGCCGGGAAAATAGACGCTCTGCATAACGCCATTCGCCACATTCAGGAGAATCAATATTCAGCGGGTATCGGCGGTCATTCTATTAAAACACCCATGATTTGTGAAGAACGGGGTATCGGCGCGGATTATTACGTCAAGACCTGTCACCATGATCGGTACTGGTCCGCCCATCCGCGCGAAAACCGCGTTGAGTTTTCCATCGTCGGCCCCAACCAGCCCGACCACAACGCTTACCACGACAACATTTTCGATCTCTTTCCGGAAGAAACCGTCGCATTCATGGGAACGGTAAAGAAACCCTGGGTCGGCTTCAAAGTGCTTGCCGGCGGCGCCATTCACCCCAAGGACGGCTTTGAGTATGCCTTCCGCAGCGGCACGGATTTTATCTGCGTCGGCATTTTTGATTTTCAGATTGTGGAGGATGTCAATATCGCCCTGGATGTGCTCGGGGAACTTAAAGAGCGCACCCGGCCCTGGTACGGGTAGCCCGGAGCGTATCCTTACGGGTGCAGTAGTTGTTATCGCTACGCGCGCGATATCCCGCTAATGCCGTAGTTTGACTCATTGCATGCCCGTATTTTATTCTGCCGTAATTCTGGGCAGCGGCATTGCCCCAAGAATTCTCAACCAGTACCTCGGAGGAAGATAAATGAGTTCCTTAACCATTGGATTAAGTGTCGTTTTATTGAGCATGGCGAACGGAGCTGCCGATATGTCCAGCATACGGGTGGATACACTTTCCTGTGAATCCCTGGCCAACCCCCTTGGCATGGACGTAGTTCAGCCCAGGCTGAGTTGGATTCTCCACTCCGAGGAGCGGGGTCAAAAGCAAACGGCCTACCAGGTGATAGCCGCCTCATCAAAAGACCTTGTGGAGGAAGGCAAGGCTGATTTGTGGGACTCTGGCAAGGTTGTATCCGATCAGTCCATTCAAGTGCCCTATGCCGGCGCGCCGCTGTCTTCCTTCCAGACCTGCTACTGGAAGGTGCGCGTATGGGACAAGGACGGAATCCCCGGCCCCTGGAGCGAAACCGCCTTCTGGACCATGGGCGTGCTGGAAACTGCAGACTGGGTCGGGGCGCAATGGATCGGCTTGA
Source organism: Candidatus Hydrogenedentota bacterium (assembly GCA_012730105.1). Classification (GTDB taxonomy): domain Bacteria; phylum Hydrogenedentota; class Hydrogenedentia; order Hydrogenedentales; family CAITNO01; genus JAAYBJ01. The sequence continues at coordinate 78,026 of JAAYBJ010000066.1, read as the reverse complement.
ATGGTGATGAAGCCCCCCATCCCCTGACGGAGGCGTTGAAACAGGCGTTCTGGATATGGCACCCGGAGGGGAATCCCGCCAGCGCCGCGGCCCCGGGAACTGTTTATTTCCGGAAAACATTCACTGTGCCCGCTCAAGCCAATAAGGCGGTGCTGCTGGTGGCCGCGGACAATTTAGCGCGCATTTTCATCAATGGTAAACGGCTGGGCGATTGGAGTAACTTTAATTCGGCCGGCACCTTCGAGATAGGGGAACATCTGCGCCCCGGGAATAATGTCGTGGCCATATCGGTCCAGAATATGGGGGATTCGCCCAATCCCGCCGGGCTGTTCGCCCTGCTTCATCTGTCCGCCGATTCCTCCGGCACAAACGCTGTCATCAGCGATTCCAATTGGAAGTCTTCAAATGATCCCCGTCCAGGGTGGGAAAAAGCTGATTTTGACGACTCCTCCTGGCAGTCCACCAAAGTACTGGGAGGCTATGGCATGGATCCATGGAAGGAAATCCGTCTCCAGGATCCCCGTATTCTCCCTGCGCGGATGCTCCGCCGCGAATTTTCCCTTAGCCAACCTGTGCGCCGTGCCTCGGTGTACCTTTCCGGCTTGGGTTTATCCGAACTCTACCTGAACGGAGCGAAAGTTGGTGACGCGGTGCTCTCGCCCGGTTGCACGGAATACAACAAACGGGTGTTTTATGTCAGTCATGAAGTGACCGACCTTATCCGTTCCGGAGCGAACGCGCTTGGTATATGGCTGGGTAACGGCCGATACTATGCCCCTAGATTGACGGAACCGACGGCCACCCGTACATACCACTATCCGAAAGCATTGCTCCTGCTTCGGCTGGAACTTGAGGATGGCAGCATACAAAATTTGATAAGCGACCCTGAGTGGAAATTGACCGCTGACGGCCCCATCCGCGCCAACAATGAATACGACGGCGAAACCTATGACGCGCGTATCGAACTTCCCGGCTGGTCGGAAAGCGGTTTTGACGACACCGGCTGGAAGGCAGCGGAAATTGTGGAAAGCCCGGGCGGCGTCTTGTCAAGTGAGAACATCAACCCGATCCGGGTTGTGGAAACCCTGAAGCCGATAGCCGTCACGCAACCTCAGCCAGGCATGTTTGTTTTTGATATGGGGCAAAACATGGTGGGCTGGTGCCGTCTGACAGTTCAGGGTCCTCGCGATACGGCGGTCACGCTGCGTCATGCTGAAACCGTAAAAGACGACGGTACCCTGTACATGGACAATATTCGCGGGGCCAAGGTTACCGATATCTATACGCTCAAGGGAGAAGGCGTGGAGGTTTACGAACCGCGTTTTACCTATCATGGATTCCGCTATGTGGAAATGACCGGCTATCCAGGGGAACCTGCGCCGGACACCCTGACCGGATGCGTCGTTCATGACGATGTGCCCCGCGCGGGCGAATTCAGATGCTCCAACAAAGTGCTGAACGACATCTATCGCAACATCTATTGGGGTACGCGCGGCAATTACCGTAGCATGCCCACCGACTGCCCCCAGCGGGATGAGCGACAGGGTTGGCTCGGGGATCGTTCGGAAGAATCCCGTGGCGAAACCTACCTGTTCAACCTGGCGGCATTTTACAGCAAATGGGTATGCGACATGGAAGACGCCCAAAAGGAAAACGGCAGCGTTTCCGACGTGTGTCCATCCTATTGGCCCCTTTATAACGATAATGTCACCTGGCCCAGCAGTTTCATTATCATCCCGAACATGCTATACGGGCAGTATGCGGACATCCGAACCATCGCGGAACGATATGACGGCATGAAAAAATGGATCACCCACATGCTGACCTACGAAGAAGACGGCATCATCCCCAGGGACAACTATGGCGACTGGTGCGTGCCGCCTGAAAAGCAGGAACTCATTCACTCCGAAGACCCCGCACGCAAAACGCCCGGGGATTTCATCGCCACCGCCTATTTCTGCCATGATCTCGCGTTGATGGCAAAATATGCGCGACTTCTAAACCGGCCGGAAGATGAACAGGAATTTCTGGGAAAAGCGGAATCCATGAAAACCGCCTTCAACCGGAAGTTTTATGCTGCGGAGGAAGCGAAATATGTCAACGGCACCCAGACTTCCTGCGTGCTGCCGCTGGCGTTCGGGCTGGTGCCGCAGGGTGATGAAGAACGCGTCTTTCAACGGCTGGTTGGAAAAATCGAAAAAGAAACCAACGGTCATATTGGCACGGGACTCATCGGCGGCCAGTGGCTGATGCGCGTGCTTTCCGACCACGGACGGCCCGATCTCGCCTACGGTATGGCTTCCAAAACGGAATATCCAAGTTGGGGATATATGATTGCCAATGGTGCCACCACCATTTGGGAGTTGTGGAACGGCAATACGGCCGACCCCGCCATGAACTCGCACAATCACGTCATGCTGGTGGGTGACCTGAACCTTTGGTTCCACGAATACCTGGCCGGGATCAGGCCGGAAGAACCCGGGTTTAAGACACTCATCATGAAACCCTGTCCCACAGGCGACTTGAATCATGTCCAGGCGTCCTGCCAGACGCCCCATGGCAAGGTGTCCAGCGAGTGGCATATCCAAAGTGGAAACTTCAACTGGCGCATCACCATCCCGGCAAACACTCAGGCAACCATTTATATCCCCGCAGTAAATCAGGAGTCTGTTTCTTTATCGGGTGAGTCCATCAAAGAAGCAGACGGGCTGGAATTTCTACGTATGGAAAATGGCTTTGCCGTTTACGCTGCTGTTTCCGGGACTTACACCTTCCTGTCAGAAAAATTTTCCAATCTCGAGAAATAAGTGCTTATAAATTGAACTGGTTGCTCCCGCAAGACGCTTATAGGCAGGCAGATTGCACTGTTGCTGCCAGAGTTTCATTGAGGGCACCAACGCTCAAAGAGTAAGTTACTGATTAAATACCTTCTCAATGTTGTCGTAGTTTTTAAGGAACCCGGGAATCAAAACGGGTTCCGCCTCAACAATCACACGTAATCCTTGGCAGATTTATCTCTGGCTACAAGTTAATAATAATTATTGATAATTATTAAAGGCTATGTTATATTATTTTTTATTGGGAATGCTCAATTTGATCTATTAGACAATATAGAAATTATAATTATTTCTAACTTTGTTTCGCATAGGAGCCGACCATGAAAATACTGGTGGCTGATGATGATGCAATGATGCAGATGTTATTGGAGCGTCAGCTTGCTGCCTGGGGGCACGAGGTCTATCTTGTCTCAAACGGTGAGGAAGCTTTTGCGGCCATTGAAAAAGACCCCGCGCTGGAGGTCCTGCTAATCGACTGGATGATGCCCGGTTTGGATGGGCTCGAGGTATGCCGCAGGACAAGATGCCTTGATCGCTCCCATTATACATTTATCATTCTGATGACCTCACGCACCGGCAAAGATAATTTTCTCGCAGGCATGTCGGCGGGCGCGGATGACTTCATGACCAAACCTCTTGACGTGGACGAATTACGGGTACGCATTCACTCCGCTGAACGCGTGATTCACTTGCAAACAGAAGCGCAAGTACAAGCGGCCATAGCAGCGGAACTCCGTGAACTCGACCAAATGAAGTCTTCCTTCATTTCCTTGACATCTCACGAATTACGCAGTCCGATCGCCCTAATTCTTATGAATCTCGAACTGCTTACCAAATATCCGTCCCACGGCGAACAGGAAGCGTCCAGGTGCATTGCCGGACTTTCATCCGCGGCGCAGCGGTTATGGCGCATTGTCGAAGAGATATTAAAGGCCAGCCGCGAAGGCAATTATGAAAAGGGACTTTGCCTGGAGCAAACCGACCTCGGCGCGTTGATTCATGAAACCATAAACGGCGTAACGCCTTTCGCCGCATTGCGTTCGCAACATATTACGGCCAGCATAGCCGACGATCTCCCGATAATTTCCGTAGATCCCGGGAAAATGACTGATATTCTGGCCAATTTACTCATGAACGCCATCAAATTTTCTGCCGACAACATGACCATCAACATAGCCGCCCGCCGAATGGATTCGGATACTTTACTGGTCTCGGTTTCCGATTCCGGGGCAGGCATTTCTGAGGCGGACAAACCGCATATTTTTGAACGTTTTTTTTCCACCCTGGATATCACGCATCATTCCTCGGGACAATATGAATTCGGCAAGCGCGGCATAGGTCTCGGACTTGCCATTGTCAAGGACTTCGTAGAAATGCATGGAGGCAACGTGGGCTTTGAAAGCGAGGAAGGCCACGGCTCCTGTTTTCACTTCACCATACCTGTCAAACAATGTCTCTGACGTAGACGGGGGTTATCCTTGGTATCAATTTGAATGATTAATGGAATCTGCGATATTTATTGTTGAGATGTAAGCATAGAGGAGGCGGCAATGGCGCAAAAGGGACGAGAGAAGCTGGTAAAGCGGTTTCAAGTGGCATCCTGTTTGCTCGGACTTGCAGTAGTAGTGATAGGAGCAACCGCATTATTCGGGTGGATATTCAATATCACCTCGCTGAAAAGCCTTTCCATGACGTTGGTAACCATGAAAGTCAATTCGGCGATCGCTTTTGTTCTTATGGGTTCTGCGCTTGTACTGATTCATACAAGGCCGCAAACGTCCTTTCTTGGCTTGCGACTTGTCCGTGTATTCCCGGCGTTAACAATACTTATCGGTCTGGCCACGCTTTTCGAATATATTTTCAAGATGCGCATTGGAATTGACGAATTCCTTTTCTACGACAATTCCTCTCCGCAAAAAATAGTGTTTCCCGGGCGTATGGCTCCCAACACCGCTTTCTCTTTTATCCTGCTCGGATTCGCCTTGCTACTGACAAATATTCGTGATGGCAAATGGTATCATCCGACCGAAATGCTCGCGGTCGTCACCTTTGTTGTAGCCATGGTTCCATTCACCGGATTTCTGTATGGTGTGCCAGAATTGGTCCGTTACACAAATCGCTTTCCAATTATGACATTGCATACCTCGGGTGCATTTCTTCTACTTTCTTCAGGCATATTAGTACTTCAACCGAACCGGGGCTGGATGAAACTGGCAATAGACCCGGGTGAGGCAGGCGTTATTATTCGCGGTCTCCTTCCTCTTATTATCCTTATCCTTGTTCTGCTGGGCTGGCTTCGCATCTATGGAGAAGAATTCGGCTTATTCTCTTCCGTTGTTGGAACAGCGCTCTTTGTAGTTCTGCGGGCCTTAATAATCGGCATAATCATTATCGGCGTAGCGCGTGTCCTCTATAACCTGGAACTACAACGCCGTCAAATACAGGAACAGGTTGAAAACGCCAATGCCATACTAAATCAAACCGTTTCTGCAAGGACCGCTGAAATAGAAGCGGCACGGCTTCAACTAAAATACCAGCATGATTTCCTCGGCAAAATCATGGAGAGTAGCGGCGCATTGATCCTGGTAATTGACCCCGCTAGACGCATACTTCGATTTAATCACGCCTGTGAAGAGACAACGGGATATGCCGCCGCGGAAGTTCTTAACAAGGTATTTTGTGGCGTCTTTTTCAACCCCCTAGAAAAAAGGGACTTCTGCCAGGCGATAGAGGAGGTATACGCGGGGAATGCCCCGGACACCCGGGAAGACGCCTGGCTATGCAAGGATGGCACTACCCGCTGGATTCGCTGGCGCGGGACCGGCATGGCCGAATCCGAAGGCCCTGTCACCCACTGTATTATCGCGGGTATCGATGTCACTGAACGCAAACGGGCAGAAGAACGCGTCTGGAAAAATGAGGAGCGCCTCCAGGGAATTATGGATCATCTTCCCGTGGGGGTGGTTTTGTCAACAGGATTAGAGCAGCGCATCCTTTATGTAAACCCCTGTTTTCATGAATACTTTCCCCCTTCAGACCAGGAAAATGAAAAAATGACTTCCTGGTGGGAACAGGCCTTGCCAGACCCCGACTATCGGGCGACAATTCAATGGGAGTGGGAACGTCGCCTTGAGGAAGCCTCATTTCTGCAAACTGAAATTCAACCCATGCATGTTGAAATCGCGGCGAATGACGGTACAGTAAAATATATGCGCGTCCATGCAACAGTTTTTGGTGATCTGACTTTCATTACATTTGTCGATTTGACGGAACGTCAAAAGGCGGAAAGCGCACGCCGGCTTAACGAAATGCGCCTTGAAGCGCTCCTGAATCTGAACCAGATGACAAAAGCATCCATGAAGGAACTTACCGATTTTGTTCTGGAAGAAGCCGTACGTCTGACGGGCAGCAAAATCGGTTACCTGGCGTTCATGAATGAAGATGAATCCGTATTAACCATGTATTCCTGGTCAAAAACGGCCATGCAGGAATGCGCTATGCGTGAAAAACCGCTCATCTACCCTGTTAAAGACACAGGGCTATGGGGGGAAGCGGTGCGACAGCGAAGCGCTGTAATTACCAACGACTACGATGCACCCAATCCACTGAAAAAGGGGTACCCTGAAGGACATGTGCCGATAAGACGTCACATGAATATTCCTGTCATGGATGAAGGGCGCATTGTGCTTGTGGCAGGGGTAGGTAACAAAAACGAACCCTATGACAATTCGGATGTGCGGCAACTCACTTTGCTTATGGATGGCATGTGGCGGCTTCTGCAGCGCAGGAAACACGAAGAAGAGATCAGGCATATGCGCTCCTACCTGCAGAACGTCGTGGATTCCATGCCCACAATGCTGATCGGTGTTGATTTGGACGGTACAATCATCCATTGGAACCGCGAGGCGGCAAAATTCACCGGATTTTCTGATGAAGCCTCCTATGGCAAGGAAATTGGCGAAGTGCTTCCGCAATTGCACGCCCATCTTGATAAAATTAAGTCGGCAATACGGGAAGGTCGTGGTCTCGAAAGAGAGCGCATCAGCATGAGAAACAGCCAGGATGAAAACCAGATATTCGAGATCATGGTATTCCCCCTTATCGCGAACGGGGCCAGCGGCGCCGTTGTCAGGCTTGACGACGTCACTACCCGCGTACAGATAGAGGAGATGATGGTCCAGACTGAAAAAATGATGTCCGTGGGAGGACTTGCCGCCGGCATGGCCCATGAGATTAACAATCCGCTGGGCGGCATCTTGCAGGCATGCCAGAATATCGAGCGCCGAACGTCGCTGGATCTTCCTAAGAACCTCGAAGTCGCGGATGCGCTGGGTGTGGATCTTTCCAAGGTAAGGGAGTACCTGGCGAAACGCGATATCCTAGAGTTTATTTCCTGCATCCGTTCCGACGGCACTCGCGCGGCACGCATTGTTTCCGACATGCTTGCCTTCAGTCGTCGCACCGATTCACAACTCCTGCCCACGCAAGTAGAGGAAATTGTGGATACCGTCTTGCGCCTTGCCGCCAACGATTATGATCTCAAGAAACAGTATGATTTCCGAAACATTAAAATAACCCGTGAATATGAGGAAGGGCTTCCGGAAGTCCAGTGTGACAAAACAAAAAATAGAGCAGGTGCTTTTGAACCTGGTCAAGAATGCGGCCCAGGCCATGGCGGGCTGGCAGGGCAAGGAGATTCCCAAAATCATCATTCGCGCCTGCAAAGATCCGCACCATCTTCAAGTGGAGGTGATTGATAACGGTCCAGGTATGGAAGAGTCCATTCGGCGCAGGGTTTTTGAACCCTTCTTTACGACCAAGGAGGTGGGAGTGGGAACCGGGCTGGGTCTCTCTGTATCCTATTTCATTATCACCCGCCAACATAAAGGTGAGATGTCAGTAGAATCAACTCCCGGGGAAGGCTGCCGGTTTATTGTCCGTCTTCCCCTGGAACAGAAAGTATAAGCGTTATGGGAACAGTCTTGCTTGTAGATGATGATGCCACTGTCCGCTCCACGCTTGCCGCTTACCTGGAAGACGACGGCCTCGATGTGGCCACGGCGGCGAGCGGCGAAGAAGCGGTTCGGGCGGTTCGTCAGGGACTCCGCCCTGCGGTATGCATCATGGACATGCGCCTTCCCGGCATGGACGGGCATGACGCCATTCTGGCGCTCCATGAATGCCTCCCTGTATTAGCTTTTCTCATACACACCGGTTCTTTGAGTTATGGGCTTTCGGACGATCTCCTGGGCCTGGGAATTACCGACAAGCAGATGTTCCGCAAGCCCCTGCCCGATATGGGCGTGCTTGCGGACGCTATTCGAGCGTTGCTGATTCAAAAGGAGGAGGAGAATGCATAATCCGCCGCGAATTCTTACGATTGAAGATGTGGAGTCCGTGCGCCGCAGTATTGCGACCTACCTGGGCGACAGCGGCTACGAGGTTATTGAGGCTGAAAACGGACGGATGGGATTGCAGCGCATTCTAATGGAGAAGCCCGATTTGGTGCTTTGCGATTTACGCATGCCGGAACTGGACGGCCTCTTTGTAATGGAGGAAATCAAGAAATTCTTACCTGACACGCCTGTTATTGTGGTTTCGGGGGCAGGCGAGGTGCAGGACGCGGTACACGCGCTGCACCTCGGCGCATGGGACTATATCATGAAACCGATTCAGGATATGGCTGTTCTGGAAGATTCCATTAAGAAGGCGCTTGAACGGGCAAGACTTTTGGAACAAAACCGCGAGTACCGGGAAACGCTCCTTGAAAGCAATCATCAATTGCAGCAAAGTATGGACCGATTGGAAGAGGCACGTACCGCAGCGGAGGAAGCGAACCGCGCGAAGAGCACCTTTCTCGCCAATATGTCCCACGAAATCCGCACTCCCATGAATGCCATCATCGGGATGACCGAACTTCTGGGTGACACGGATCTCAGCCCTGACCAGCGTGATTTTCTTGAAACGCTCCGCCTTAGCAGTGAAGCCTTGCTTGATATTTTGAATGATATCCTGGATTTCTCCAAGATAGAATCCGGCAAGATGGAACTGGAGCAAATCCCGTTCGATTTAAGAAGGCATCTGGAACGGATTATCGACACTGTCGCGCAACAGGCGGATGCGAAGAATATTGAATTGGGTTTGTTAATTGAACCGGACACGCCATCCTGGGTGCTTGGGGATCCGGGCCGGATTAGACAAATCCTTCTCAACTTGTTGCAGAATGCGATTAAATTTACCTCCAGGGGCGAGGTTACCCTGCGGATATCCCCGACGGATCCCGGGTTGGACGCCGTACCCGGCACGCTTTTGTTTGAGGTATCGGATACGGGAATCGGCATTCCCGAAGACCGTATCTCCCTGCTTTTTCAGGCATTTACCCAGGTGGACGCCTCAATGACACGTAAGTTTGGCGGCACCGGACTGGGTCTCGCCATCTGTCGCCGCCTCACGGAATTGATGGGCGGTGAAATCGGCATGGAGAGCCGCCTGGGATCCGGTTCCACCTTCTGGGTCCGTATCCCGCTTCCGGAAACGCCCCCCGGGGATACTTCTGAAATCGACACGGAACCGGTAGAACTTCAAGGCCTTCCCATTCTGATTGTGGATGACAACGATACCAACCGCCGCATTTTACGGACCTATCTTGAACGGTGGGGCTGCCATGTTACAGAGGCGAGTTCCGCCGATGAAGCCTTACGGATTTTGAGGCTTCCGGACAAGAGACTACCCGGTTTTCGCTGCGCCCTGGTGGATTATCAAATGCCCGAGTTGGACGGTGAGGCACTTACCAAACTTATCAAAGACGATCCCTCCCTGGCCCATATTTCCATTATATTGCTGACTTCCGTGGGTACGAGGAAAAGCATGGAGGCGTTGGCGCACATAGGGTTTGAGGGGGCTTTGTGCAAGCCCCTGAAACAGTCCACTCTGCTGAACTGCCTTAGCATGGTTCTCTCCAGAAAGACTCATCCAGGCAGCCTTGGAGCGACCGGCCTGGTCACTGAATCCATGATAGATCAAAACAGCCGGTCAAGATTCCACTTGCTGGTGGCGGAAGATTTTGTTCCAAACCAAAAGGTGATACATCAACTATTGGTTCGCGCAGGCTACCGATGCACTATTGTGGAAAACGGCCAGCAAGTGCTTGAAAAAACGGCGCGGGAAAACTTTGATCTGATTCTTATGGACTGCCAGATGCCGGAGATGGACGGGTATGAGGCGACCCGTAAACTCCGGGAACATGAAGGTACTGCAAGGCACACCCCTATTGTAGCCATGACCGCGTCGGTTATGAAAGAAGATCGTGAACGCTGTTTCCAATCCGGCATGGACGACTTTCTTCCCAAACCGGTGACCCGCGCCCAATTATACGCCATGCTACAAAGATGGCTTACGGTTGAAGGGACCAGAAGGAGTGAACCGGTTCAAAACACCCGCCAGGAAACACGTTACGAAGAGGACGCGGAGCCACCGGTCAGCCTTGATTATCTGAACGAGTACGCTTCCGGCGACAGCGCGTTTCTTACCAAACTCATCCAGGCATTTTTCGATGAAAACGGAAAGCATTTAAATCTCCTTGTGGAAGCAATTCGAAAAGTGGACGCCGGGGCGATGGAATTTAACGCCCATGCCCTGAAGAACGGGGCCATGACGCTGAAGGCGCAAGGACTTGCGGACCTCGCCTTAAAACTGGAGGAAATGGCGCGCGACGGGCAAACGGACTGTGCCGGGGACTTGCTTGAACCGCTGCAAGCGGCTTATGACCGGGTAAAAAACTTTCTGAATGATTTTCTACAGAACCAATAACCTCGGGGCACTTTCATTTGCACTAAAATTACAACTTGCGGGCTTTCGCAGGAACGACTTGGCGTTCTTCCCCGGATTTCAGTCAATACGCGGGTTTCCGCGGCGCGCTGAGATCGTCTGAAAGCAATTGACACTGCGCCACCTGCCCGATATGAGTTCCTGTCACCTGCCATACCACCCGTTTGTCATGGGTGACTTCGAAAATGTGCGCTCCAGTCTTCTCCTCCGTATCCCGCGTATTCCAGTTACAAACAATAGTATTACCATTGGCCAGCCTGTGTATCCCCGCAAATATGCCTGCCTGTATGTCGGGGATATCATGTTCCCGCAATTCCCAGGCAACCCTGTTTTCCAAGTCATATTCGGTCAATACCCCGGCCGCGCTAATAAGAGTATTTCCGTTCTCAAGACGCAGGGCACAGACGGGTGAAGAACAATTAGGAAACATCCTGTGAACGGCGCCTGTGCGATCATATTCTCTCACCGCGCCTTCCGCGGTAAAAGGCACCAGATAGGTACCCTGCGGAGTTTTCCGGCACATACGGAACTGGGCGTGTGGGACCTTTTCTGTTGTTGACAACTTAATTTCGTGCAGCACCTCGCCCTGTCGGTTTACTTCTATCAGGCGGCATTCCCCCACGATTCCGATCATAATATTGCCGTCAGGCAGGGGCTGGCAATTGGGAATCTCGTTCGGCTTCTCGGTGCAATACTCCCAAACCATCTTCTTGTCAGGGGTTATTTCGCGCACCCCCTGGTAATAGGTGGTCAGAATATTGCCATTCGGCAGCATCCATACATCCTGCGGATGGGGTATCCCATACTCCCAAACGACCTTTCCTGACTTGTCCAGAATGGCTATGCGGTCGTGTTCATGCTCTGAAATCAGCACGGGAAAAGGACCATAGGTATTTTCGTGCCAGAAATTGGCGCGCAAGCCGGGTTCGGAACCGTCAATTCCGGTAACATTTTCAGGGTCCACGTCAAGGGTTGGCCAGACGAGTTCCCCGCGCAGTTGCGCGTCCTCACGGATAAACGCGCCAAGGCGCATGGAATTGCAGTCCAGCCACTGAATTATTTGATGCCGGTCACCCTGCGATACTGTTTCGCGATGAAACTCGTCCAGAAGTGATTGCCCGATTTTGGAAGCCCTGGCGCCGAACCGGCCTGGAATCGTGCGTGATCCGCCATGGACTCCGCTGTAGGCGGTGGTCATATCCGTAAACATGGCCCCTGAAAACCAGAAGGTGTATTCCTCTTTGAGATTTTCATAACTCATGTCCTGCAACGATACCGCTTTTTCGACATGGCACGGAATACATTTTTGCTCGAAGATTGGTTTAATCTGCCGATAATAACTGACCGGTTCCACGGAACCACATTCAGGCTGGAGCTTTGAGGGAGACCGCTTCAGGGCAAGGGGGAACTGATTGCGCTGGGCGGCCTGATGGGTGTTTTCGTGACAGCCAAGACAGGTCAGCTGCTCGCCCGGGTGTACAAACGCGGAAGAACGCATGGACTGCACGGCCATATAATTTTCATCCAGCGCCTGAAAAATGAGTTGTTTGGCCACAGGCGCCTCAAAATAGGCGCTGCCGTCCTCCTCCACCGGCACGATGCCGAGGGGAATGCGCGGTGTGTTTTCCCGTTCGTAACCGGCCAGGGGCACGCCCATGGCATGGTTGGATTTCGGTATGTTCTGGACCACGCGCAGCCACTTGATCTTCGTTCCCTCCGGAAAGGGCAGATCGGAATTGTATACATCCATAACGGCAATAGTGGCTTTGGGCGCATCCGTGTTTTTTACGGAGAAACCGGAAGGGGGATTGATGGACGGGCACGGGCGCGCACGCAGGGGAATGGGATCGATGATTCGCAGACGTTCATCGATACTGCAGGGCAGGGAACGCAGGTCATACAAGATTTCCTTGTTCCCGTGTCTGTCCAGCAGGACCAGGTTTTCCCACTCGTTGCACAGGTACAGGTCTTCACTCAAAGGCCACGGCGTGCCATAACGATAATGCCTCCTTCCCGGCATTTCCGTTTCGGGAAAGGGTTCTTCCGGCGTAACACGCTTTACCTGAGACATATGTCGGTCATCCTCAACGCGCAAATCAAGCATACACAGGGATCCGTAAACGGAGCCATGGTGCGGCGAGGCAGTGAACATATATAGAGGCGAGCCCGGAACGGCGCGGATGCCCATTTCCACCAGGGGCGCTCCGAAACGACTGTCCCATTCGCGGCCGTTTTCCACTTTCCAGGGGATATGGTCGGGAAAGGTGTGATAGGGTAGCGGATAATTCCCGTGCGGCGCCCTCGGGTTGCTTCCGTCGATGCCGCTTATCCAGAAACGGGTTCCCAGACAATTCTCACGGTCCACATAATCCCAGCGCGTGTACACCAGCTGCCCGTCATTGTTGACCGAAGGATTCCATTCACTGGTCTCAAAATAACTTAAGGGGACAATGTCCTCCCCCGTATCTTTCATGGAAAAAAGCGTGTAACTTCGCACTTTAAGGTACGCGTCAAAACAGCGTATATACCCCCCGCGCCGTTCGGAAACAAAGGCAATCCGACCGTCCGGCAACCAGCAGGGATCGAAATCATTGAAGGGGCCGTCCGTCAACTGAACCAGGCCGGTCCCATCCACATTCACCTTGAATAGATGAAAACATTTCTTCTGTGAAAATATCCACTTGTGATCGGCGTTTTCGGTCCAGGCAAAAACAATCGTTTTCCCGTCATAGGAGAGATCCGGGGTTGCAAATGCGCCATAATCCAGTTTTTGCCCTTGGAGCCGACCATTCTCCACGACGGAATTCCCCAGGATATTGACTGCCTCGGGCTGCCGTTTATAGTTTTTGATTCTGTACAGGCCACCGCCGGGCAGCGCGTTAAACCCGAAATACTGGGTCACAAAATGCCCGCCCTGCGGATCTGCGGTCTGCGGGTTGGACCGTACAGAACCTTCATAGGTACCACGCGCAACACATATGATTTCATCGAAGTCTAACAGGGGATCATGCAATAGCATAGCCCTGCGCAAAGCGCAGGCGGCAAGGTAAAAGGCCTTATAGGATTCTGAATCTGGCACGGGCGCCTCGACAGCATACGCATCGGCCAACCGGTGCAATTCCCCGGCTACAGCAGCGACGTCAGCGCTCTCGACTTTCTCTCCCTCAAGTTTTGACGCGAGCAGGAATGAGCGACGCAGCACTGTACCCAGGGGACCGTCGTCCGATGCCCAAATAAGCGCGTTATTGTCGTAGGCTTCCCGTTCCAGTTTCTCAGTATCAGGCCCTCCGGGGCGTGATTCTGGATACTCCTTCTTGCCAATCCAGATATAATCATGACTCCATTGGCGAAACACCCGGTCGTCTATGGCCTCAACTTCTATGGTTTTCAACCCAAGGCGTTCTACCAGAATGCCCAAGGCGTTCCGGAGCGGGCCGACCTCTTCGGCCGGCGGCAGCGGTTGCAGGGCGGAGGACATGCCACCCGGAATTTCCATACCTCCATTGGTATACGTTTTATTGCTTGGCCTGTGCTGCCCGTTTCTGCCATTTCCGGAAGCATCCAGTCCCGGGGCATCCCCCGAAAAATGCCAAAGCGCCAAGGTGCTTTCGTCCGCCGCAAGTTCTGTGGTAACTACCGGCAACCGGGGCCGGATACCGGATGAGATGCGTATCTCGTCAATCAATCCGCTACACCCCAGGCTTCCCTCCGCCAGCCCTCCAATGACCAACGGTCCCCCGACCCTGTCCGGACACGGCTCCTTAAAGTTTGAAACTATCGCGGACTTTTCCTCGCCATCCACCAACAGTGCGATACGATCCGGTTCCATTTCCAGGGTAATCCAATGCCACTGATCGTCGACAAGAGCACAATCGGTGTGCAGATGGTCCGGTACCCGACCCGGAAAGTAGGCATGCACGATTCCGTCTCCGGGTGTCGTAAATAATTCCCAGTGTGTACCGGACACTTTAGGTTCATTGGCAACAATAATGTTGTAGTGTTTTGCCTCCGACAAACGGACACGGCATTCAACCGTCAAGTCTCCATTCCCATACACTTCCGATTCCGGGATTACCAAAGCGCCCAAAGAAGCATCAAGCGTCTGACCAAGGGGTTCTATCGATTTTCCCCAACCGGAACCGACTACAAGCAAAGTAAGGACAATCACCGTCAGCCAGCGTCCAAGGAATTTAATTTTTATCATCTCATTTATATTCATAACCAACCTTATTTTACTTCAAAGAAATATCAGTTAAAATCGGCGAAAAAACACGCAGACGCCACTAACAGTTTCAGAATTGGAGCAGAAACGAGTATGACGTTTCAAGCAACGCCAGTCAAGCCATACCCTCTACACAACGCGGTTGCATAAGTAACTTATATCGCATTGATGAAGGGCCTGCCTTTGCCCGATGACCGAATAATCTCAAAACTACGTGTCAAACAGGGATTATTGAAGGCTATCA
Organism: Candidatus Hydrogenedentota bacterium; assembly: GCA_012730105.1. GTDB lineage: Bacteria > Hydrogenedentota > Hydrogenedentia > Hydrogenedentales > CAITNO01 > JAAYBJ01. The sequence goes on along the minus strand of JAAYBJ010000066.1, from coordinate 62,896 downwards.
GTCGATTGACTCCGTCCTGACACTAAAGGGAGCAAAATAAAGTAGTCCATGTGACATATAGACAATATTGCGTTTAAAAATAATTGTAACCTTAGACGTTGTTTTCAATTTTATATTAGTACTAGTTATTGATTTTATAAAGATTCGATTTGCATATATTTTATTGTTTTTAATTACGTTATTTGATTTTGTAAAATCGTTATATTTCTCTTCTAATTCTGCGGGAGATTGAAATTTTATACTTTTTATGCTAATATAACAACTTAAACATTATGTATTTGTGCTTCTCAGATGATGCGTTTCACATGTGAACAAAAGAAACCAAAGGAGACAGAAAAATGAGTACCCAAAAGGGCCGAGTCGGTTGGATGCACCTGATATTGTTACCGGGCGTATTCATGATAGCCACGATCTTTACCGGATGTCCGGAAGACACCACACCTCCGGGCATAGTGACCAATTTTTCCGCCGCCGCCGGGGATGCACAGGTTGTACTGACATGGAACAACCCTGCTGATGAAGACCTCGCCGGTGTAGCCGTTGTCCGTAAGACTATCACGCCGCCTACTTCACACACGGACGGCACCGCCGTTTACAATGGTCTGGGAACGACACATACGGATGCCACCGCCGCGAACGGCACGGAGTATTTTTATGCCGCATTCGCCTACGACAGCGCCGGGAATTATGCCGCCGGCGCACAAGCGAACGCAACACCAACCATCGCCACCGCCGTGGAAAGTATTCTTGGAGAATATGAAACTTTACATACGTTGATTCTAAATGATCCTGATGATGTTCTTGAAGAAGACGATGAGTTAGAACTCGAAGCCCGGCTTCTGGAAGCGGAACTTCTTTACCGTGGGGGTGATCCGTGCGGATCCGCTGAGGTTCTAGAGGGAAAATTCCTGGAAAAAGCCCAGAATGTTCGGCTAGGCGCGGCGGTTGGATTTGCTGAAGAGCTGTATAACATGGGGCGAATGCTCCGCTATGATATGCTTGGCTCCATTCCGGTAAAAAGCGTCTGCCCCGGGGCGGAACGTCTGGGGCTGGTGGCTGAAGCCGAAGTCGGAGAAGAGACCACCAAGATGCTCGGCGCTCTCGGCTTATTCGGAGAGCCCATGGTACAGACGATTGCCCTTGGTGACGGTAGCGTGAGAGAGGTCTTTACCCAGGTCCATATTCCGGGCGCCGAGGCAATCGGGGGAGAGCCGGGCAAACCCGGCATTCCCATCTTGCGGCGGCTGATCGCAGCGCCGCGCGGCGCCGATGTGGAAGTGTTGCTGACCAAAGCCGAGCCTGAAATAGCCGAAGAAATCTTCCTGAACCTCTATCCCTGCCAGGAGCAACCGGTGGACGCCAGGCCCGACCCCTCCATTTTTGAAGACAAGCCTTTTGCCCTGGACTCGTCGACCTATAACTCTGACAATGCCTACCCGCCTTCCCCCATTACTGTAAATTACCTCGGCGACGCCCGGGATATGGAATACTACCTTGTGGAGGTTGCGACAGGGCAGTATTACCCGCAAAGCAACAGGTTGGTGCTCTTTGACAACGTGAATTTTGACGTGGAATTCAGTGGCGGCAGCGGCGCATTTCTCACGGAAGCCATGCTAAGTCCTTTTGAAAGCAGCTCACCCGCCTTTACCAAGGCGGTACTGAACAAGAACGCGATTGAATATTTTGTGGAGGGTCGGATCAAGCCGGTATTGCTGGGAGAAGAGTTCATGATTCTAACCCATCCCGATTTTAATGATGCGGCAATCGCCCTGCGTGACTGGAAGCGCAGCAAAGGCATCTGGACAAACGTATATCAATGCGGCACCGGCTCCGGGATAACAGGCCGCACCACAAAAGAGGAGATTGACACGTTTATCCACGACCACTATTACGCCATGGCCATCCGCCCCTCCTATATTCTGCTGCTGGGCGATGCCGAATTTATTGCCCCCTTCTATCAAAACAGCATCGGAACCGACTGGCCCTATGCCATTCTCGGCGCGGTGGGAACGGACACCATACCCGACTTCGCGGTGGGACGCATTCCCGTCGACACGCTGGAACAAGCAAACACGGTGATCAATAAAATTATCGCCTATGAAGACACTCCTCCTTTCAACACCACCTTTTACAGTCACGCGTCCCTGGCTTCGCAGTTCCAATGCTGTCGCGACGGCGCCTCCTACGGCACGGATCAGCGCACCTTCATCGAAGTGTCGGAATTTGCGCGCAACGTCATGGTCAGCGCCGGCAAGACGGTGGACAGGCTGTATATGGAAACGGGCACTTCCACCCCCACCCGATATTATGACGGCAGCCTGCTTCCGACCGCCATCGGCGCATCGAGCGGATTCGCCTGGAACGCTGATTCAGACGATATCACGAACGCCTGGAATGAAGGCCGTTTCCTCATTATGCACCGCGATCATGGCTGGGAAGAAGGATGGAGCCATCCCGAATACGAGTTGCCCGAAATTGACGACCTGACCAACGGCACACTGCAACCCGTAGTGTTCAGCGTCAACTGCGCTAGCGGTTTCTGGGACAACGAGACTGCAGGAGGCGCCTATGGGACCACCGTAGGAAACGTTTATTTCTGTGAGAAGTTGTTACGTAAGGCGAACGGTGGCGCGGTCGGTATCCTGGGTGACACGCGCAACAGTCCGAGTTGGGCCAATAGCACGCTGACACAGGGCTTCTATGATGCCATCTGGCCAAACGCCATCGGCTCCTTCGGCGCCGCCACGGCACAACGCCGCCTGGGAGATATCCTCAATCACGGAAAACTCTACCTGATGTCCAAAGTCGGCACCAGCGTTATGGGCGCGACAATTGCCAATTCTGATGCCGTAAACGAACTTTACCTGTGGCACTGCATCGGCGACCCGACACTGGAGATTTGGACCAGCAATCCCAATATTTTCATCTTGCCCGGCGTGCTCAAGTACCGCTATCTGGGATTGATTCTGGCCGAACAACAGGAATTTGCCACGGGCATAAATCTTGAATACGCACAGGAAGGCGCCATAATCACCGTTTATGAAGAGCCTTTCCTGCGCAAAATCCAAACCCCTATCGGCCGCGGGGTTGTCAAAAACGGTGTGGCCTTTGTTGACTTCCTGGAAGAGGTGAGCACCAGCGCCCCGCTCGTTTTTATCGCCAATGCTGAAAATGCCGAGGCGAAAATCCTGACTGCTGAAAAAATCAACTAAGATACAACTAGGACCCCGCACACTCAAGCCTGCGGCGCCCCGAAACGCCGCAGGCTCTTTTTTGGTGTTCGGCAAAAACGTCAGGGATTTTAAAGGCGAAGATAAATGTGTTTTTTATTTAAAAACCAGACAAAGAGCAGCACCAGCAACAGGGAAACACCCATCTTCAGTAAATAGCCACCATCTGCTCCCGCCCAAGCGGCGATACTGCCGCCCACGAAGCGCTCCGCGATTTTGTTGAATTCGATCAGGCTGCGCGCCAGATAGACCGTGAGCGGATTAACGCCGATCCAAACAAAGGGCGCTATCCACCAACGGATTTCAAGGACGTCAACCACAAAAAAGAATATCGCCAGCAGCATCAGGCTGTATCCCCCAGCCACGCAGACATAACTAGGCGTCCAGATTTTCTTGATAATGGGACACTGGTATCCCCAGAAGTAACCGAGCGCCACCAGTGCCGCGCCCCCGAGGAAGAATCCCAACACTTTTTGACCCGGCCGGAAGGTGGAAGACTTCAGGGCCAACCCGGCGAGAACGCCCATCAGGCAGGTTCCCACCGCAGGAATCGTGCTTAGCAGGCCCTCCGGATCATAGGTTTGATAATGCTTGTGCCCGGGCAGCGCCACGGAGTCCAGCCAGCAGGCCCAATTTTGCCCTTCGGCCCATGAGACCTCGGCCAATCCTGGCGCGGGGACAAAACTCAACAACGCCCAATATCCCAGCAACGAAAGCAATAAGACAACCGTCAGTCCACGCCAATCGACGAAACAAAATAACAGCCCGGCAAAGAGGCAGCACAACGCGATACGCTGAAGCACGCCCATAATACGCACTTCGGGCCACGGCTGTGCCAACCCGCCATTGTACAGAATACCAAGCAGAAACATGATGACACAACGGCGGAAAAGCCGTTTCATCGCCGGCAGGCGTCCCCCTTCCCGCAGGATACGCCCCATTGAAAAAGCGATGGACATGCCCGCTAGGAATACGAAGAGCGGAAAAATCAGGTCGTAAAAATAAAACCCCTCCCACTTCGCATGTTCAAACTGCCGTAATACACCTTCCTTAAACGGGCTGCCCAGCAAGCGCCCAATGCCGAGGGCGACTCCGGCCCCTCCGACAAGCCAGAACATATCAAAACCTCGAAGCACATCCACGCTGACGATGCGGGCAGACGGTGCCTGAGTCTGGGCATTACTTTCCGTCTCCATAGTTTTTCTCCCACGGTCAAAGTTAATCCCCATAGACGGCCCCTTCACGAACATCCGTTGTCGATAACGAATGATTTAAAAACACCCCACAAATCAAACGCGACAAGCGGTAATCAGAAATACCGTAAATGTTCTCATGGCTCCCGTATCAGCGACTGGCCGGGTAACTTGTCCGGCAGTACAGTCCACCATGGACGAAAATCCGGCATCGGCCAACATGCACTTCAGTTGGCCACGGTCAAAACTCTGGTGAAATACTCCCGCCTTGTCTTGATGAAACTGGCCGTCATCCGAATCCAGATCTGCCAGTGACAAAATCCCACCCGGTCGTAAAAGTTGGTGAAAATCGCGCAATAGTTGCTCAACATTCCGGATATGGTGCAGGGTCATGCTGCTCACAATCACATCATACCGGTCTGAAGACACCATACGTTCTTCCGAACCGAGGTGCAGGGTATTGACATTATCCAGAGCGGCCCGTTTAGCCTTCTCGCGGAACACCTCAAGCATTCCCCGGGAACTGTCCGCGCCGGTAATCTTCCCGACTTTCCCCGCCAGTTGCAGGGCGACAAGCCCGGTACCGCAACCGAAATCCAGAATATGCATATTTTCCGAGAAAGTTACGGCCATCTGCAGGGCATTGCCAATATCCGTCGCCAGTTTGTGCCTGTGGGGTTTGTCGTCCCAGGAAGCGGCCTCTTCATCAAATTTTCGAATAGTATGACTCATGAATGCTTACCCTATGGAGGAGTGTCACCCCCGTTTTACGAACCGCCCCATTGCCGTATTTGATCAAAACTGGGGCGGCACTTGCAACGTTTACATCTTATGCAGGGCGCACCATTTCACTTCTCCCGGGACGCCTGATACAATGGAGTAGGGCACGAAACCTGCACCCGGGAGTAAAATAGAATGAAATATCGTCTTTATTTCCTATGTCCCCTGCTGATCACATCGGGCTGTGTCACCGTTCCTTCCGTCGATTCCTCCCTTACCTACGCCATAGGCCCCTATGACAAGGCCGATGCCGCTTTACATCAGGCATGGATCCAGGAACGTCTTGACAACTCCGGGCTGAACCGCTTCCTGTTCGCGCCAGGTGAGTACCACCTCACCAGTCCGTCAGGATTACGGATTCCTGATGGGGTAACATTACTCATGGACGGGGCCTCATTCATCCTCTCGGAAGAGCTGAGCGAGGACGGGCAGGCCTTCCTTCTGGAAAGTGTATCCAACATCGTTATGAAAGGCGGCGCCATTATCGGTGCGCGTGAAACCTGGGATCCCGGGACAAATATCGCAGGCGTCCGGGTGGTTGGAAAGTCCAGCAATATTCACATCGATAACTTGTTCTGTAAGAACCTGTCCAGCAATGCCATTGGCGTGTTCGGAGGGGAAGGCGACCATGTCATCAGCAACGTCCATGTAACTCATATCACTGGCATCAATTGCTGCAACACCTATGTCGATTATCTGCAACCGAACAAAGGGCCTGTGCCCGGTAGCGAACGGGAAGACCAAGGAACCGTGGCCTTCTATCACGTTGACGGATGGTCCGTTGACACCAGCCACTTTGAGGACGCTCAATCGGACGGAACCCACTTCTATCACTGTACCAACGGGCAGTTTACCAACAACACCGTTTCCGGAAGCGCCATGGGCGGTTATTTTCTTGAGGGGTGCGAAAACATCTCCGCCTCCGGGAATCTTATCTGCGACAACGGTTCGCGGGGCGTGACCATTGAACGGAACAGCCAGTATTGCACCCTGTCAAACAACATCATCCGGCATAGCGGACGGGAGGGGCTCTGGATGCCGGATGTGCGGTCCATTATCGTTTCCGGTAATCTCTTTATCGAAAACGGACGCAAAGACCATGGCGAAATGGACTGCGAAATCCGCCTGGATGACGCGGTGGAATATGACATGGTAACAGGCGGGGTTCGAATCGCAGGCAATATATTTCAGACAAGCGCACATCAGACCGCCGTAATCTATATCAGTGGTAATATGCCGGATGTGGCTGAAATCAACAATAGTTTTCTGGGAGAGGCCGTGCCGAATATTCTTATCGCTAACAATAGCAGCGAATAACATCAGGATTTATTAGAATTTACCGGCCTACTCCTCCTTCAGATATATACAAAACAAAACACTTCCGTCATCTAACGGCAATTTGAATTTATACACCCGGAAACTATAGGAGATGATCATGTTCAAGCGAACGGGTGCATTGGCTGCAATGTCATTGATGGTGATCTTTACCGTTTCGGTAGGCGCAGAAACCCTCGCCCTGCCGACAACCTTTTTGCCACTGGAGGGAAGCGGCTGGACGGTTGCCGCAGACCCGGATAATATGGGCAAAGAAGAAGCATGGTGGACCGGCCCCCGGCTGGAGGCGGTTCCCGTGCGTGTGCCGGGCATCTTTCAGGAAGCCCTTCCGGCTTATCACGGCGTGGCCTGGTATTGGCGAGAATTCACCCCTCCGGCCAATCCCTATGAGGGCGGGCATTGTCTACTGCGTTTTCACGCGATAGATTACCTGGCGGATGTCTGGCTGAACGATACGCATGTGGGCAGCCACGAGGGCGGCGAAACACCTTTCACCCTCGATATCACCGAAGCGCTACTCTCTGGCCAGATGAACCGCCTCGCTGTACGGGTGTTAAACCCCACGGCAGAGCCCATTGACGGTGTCATCCTGAGCCAGACGCCCCATCGAAACAAGGGGGCCTCCGGTATTGTTGTCGGAGGCTCTTACAACAGCGGCGGCATCATCGAGCCCGTCGAACTTTTCTGGACGCCCGCCGTGCGCGTTGAAGATGTTTTCGTGCGTCCTGACTGGAATACAGGACTGGTGCGGGTACAGACGACTGTAATTAATGCCAGCCCAGCCCCGGTGAAAGGCCTGCTCCAGCTCACCATCGCTCCCGCTCTCGGAAACCATATCGCCGCCAAGTTGGAGTTCACGCAAAATCTTCCCATGGGAAGCAGCGCAATCGAATCAGAACTAAAAGTAGAAAATCACCGGCTTTGGCAACTCGATGATCCGTTTCTCTATCGTCTTATCACCCGCGTCGCGCCGGCTTCTCCCCCGGAATCTTCGCATGCGCAGCCCCATGCGCACTTTACCCGTTTCGGATTCCGGGATTTTCGTGTTGAGAAGGGATATTTCCGTTTAAATGGCAAACGGATTTTTCTAAAGAGTTCTCACACCGGCAATCACTGTCCGGTGGGTGCGATTCTGCCTCCCGACAGCGCCAAAGACCTACTTCGCAAAGACCTGCTATACGCTAAATCCTGCGGGTTCAACATGATTCGCTTTATCGCCGGCATGGCCCATCCGTATCAACTCGACCTCTGCGATGAAATCGGCCTGATGGTCTACGAAGAGAACATGTCCGGCTGGTGCATGGAGGACTCGCCGGCCATGGCGCAACGCTTTGATTTCAGTCTGCGGGAAATGATCCTGCGGGATCGCAACCATCCCAGCCTGACGATTTTCGGACTTATGAATGAAGTAGGTAACGGGCCAGTGGTGCAACACGCCATTGCCAGTCTTGGAATGCTGCGCTCGCTTGATGATACGCGCCTGATCCTGTTTCAAAGCGGACGCTGGGACGGGCAATATAACGTCGGGTCTGTATCCAATCCGGGCAGCACGCACTGGGAACATGTCTGGGGCGTGGAAAGCCCGGAATTCACTGGGACTGCGGGCAACGGCCCCTGGGGCGGCTATTTTACCGGGGCGGGCGATGCTCATGTCTATCCGGGGACGCCTCATACTCCCGAAATCGAAGCGGGCATACGCAACCTGGGAAGCGACAGTAAGCCGGTGTTCCTGTCGGAGTACGGCATCGGCAGCCTGATGAATGCCATTCGTGAACTGCGGTATTATGAACAACATGGCGCGAACCCGGAATGGGATGATTATAAGTACTTCAAACAAACCGAGGAAAAACTCACCGCGGCCTGGACACAGTTGGGTATGGAAGGCGTCTACGCCTTTCCTGAGGAAATGCTCCGGGCCAGCCAGGAACTCCATGGACGCCAGCGTCTGTTGGGCTTTAATCTGATCCGTTCCAACCCGAAGATTTGCGGTTACAACCTGACCGGCATCCTTGACCACGGCTATACGGGGGAAGGCCTGTGGACCTTCTGGCGGGAATTCAAGCCGGGCATCGCGGACGTCCTTCAGGACGGCTTCTCCCCCCTGCGCTGGTGCTTGTTCGCCGCGCCCATGCACGGTTACACGGATCGCCCCGTCAAGGTGGAGGTAGTCCTGGCCACAGAGGACGCATTGAGACCGGGTACGTACCCGGCATTCATGCGTATCCTCGGTCCCGACGGTATCGCCTGGGAACGGAAAACCGAGGTTACCGTGCCGGCGCCCGCCGCAGGTGAAGACGGGCCTCTTTCCATCTCCGTCTTTGCGGAAGACGTTTTGCTTACTGGTCCGGGCGGCAAATACACCCTCGCGATTACCCTGGAACGGGGCGGCGCGCCCGCCGGAGGCCGTCTTGCCTTTTACCTGTCTGAACCGCCCCGGTCGGCGCAACAAGTCACCGTGGCAGGTATCCAGATGGATCCACGCGTCACGGAATGCCTGGCGGGCCGAGGCGTTACAGTCGTTCCCCTCGACAACACACCCGCGGACACGCGACACCTAATCCTCATTGGTGATATGAACGATTCGAACACGGACACCGCCGCACGCACCGCCTTGCTGGAACGTGTCGCCCGGGGCAGCGTGGCCGTCTTTCTCAAGCCGGAGGCGTTCCAAAAGGGCGACACCCCCCTCGGCTGGCTGCCAATAGAGAACAAGGGCGGTCTCACTCATTTTTCGGACTGGCTCTATCACAAGGAATGCGTTGCGAAAAAACATGCCTTCTTCAACGGCCTGCAATCCAGGGGTGTCATGGACTGGGACTATTACGGACCGATCATCACCAACAAATTTTTTGAGGGAGGCGACATTCCTGAAGACATGGCGGCGGCCGCCTTTGCCGTCTGCCACTCCAGCCGTCCTGATGGCTTCGCTGCCGGTGTCATGCTTGGCGCGTACAGCTTTGGCGCCGGAAAAATCATTGTGAACACCTTCAACATTCTGGACAACATTGACAGGCATCCGGCCGCGGATCGCATGCTGCTTAACATGATCGAATATGCCCTGACATCAGTCGAATTGCCGTCTGCGGCTTTGCCAGTGGATTTTGCGTCTACCCTCACAACAATCGGCTACTGATGGAATCGATCCATGCCACGGATGCGGTGGCTATTTTATTTGTTCGTAGAGGTATATTACCGCCGCCGGTTTTTCGTCCATGGCGACTTTGACCCCTGAATCCATCAACTGTTTCCCGGTATATTCCGTAACGGTGTCCGCATCATCCATAGTGTGAACGGCGTATACGGCATCCTGCTGTAGGGCGAGGAGGGGCAATTGCGCAGCGCTATATATACTGTCGGGACGGCGAAAAACCTGCACCATGCCCTTGCCGGCCTCGGGACGATGGAACTGCCATCCAATCCAATCGGTATTTTTCAAGGAATACGGCGTAAGGGGGTAATAGTCGCCATAGTAATTCGGCGCCCAGGCGCTCCACTGGTCCATGATTCGCTTTATGTTAACCCAGTCGATGGTTTCATCGCGCTGATCCCAGCATGCAATATAGTGTGGGCAAAGGGTACTGCGTATTTCATAGGTTCCCGTTTTTGAACTGCCCGTGCCAAAAAAGGGGAACCACAAGGGCAACACATAACCGTGGCACTGATTCCCGGTCGGTTCCATGATGTAGTCGCTGCGCAACAACGGCACGGCCCGGCGCAAGGTTTCGAGATCGTTACGGCGCCCGCCGCTGGCGCAGGAATCGATAAGCATGTTCGGGTGTCGTCGGATCAGTTCGTCCCAGTAGGCGAGGTAGCCCTCTACGTGGCGGATTTCCGTAATGCCCTGCCGGTCCTCCGTGTCGTTGGCCTGCCAATGCGGCAACGGATCCATATTGAAATCCTGGCGGTACAGGTCAATGCCCTGATCCGTTATTAGTTTGTCTACATGGTTCACGAGCCATGTCCAGGCATCCTTGTTACCCAGGTTCAAAAGCCCGCCTTTTGCCCCTCCATGTATCCATTCAGGATGGTTTTCCGTTAACCAAGTGTCAGCGGCCACCCGTTCCGGTTCGAACCAGACAATGATATTTACACCTTTGACATGGGCGTGGTCAGAAATCGGCCGTAGGCCGCCGGGGAAACGGTTCAGGTCCACTTCCCACGTGCCCGTGTGGGGCCACCCGGTTTTGTTGTAATACCAGCCGGCGTCCATCCACCAGTAATCCAGTTTAAGGCCCCGTTCCAGATACTTGTCAATGAAAAACTTCTGGTTCTCCGTGTTGGCGTTAATCATTTCACCGAATTGGTGGGAACTGCACGCTGCCAGATGCGGCACAGGTGGCAGGTTACCGCCGGGACGGGGCATACTGTGGGCCAGCATCCAGGCGCGCCAGACATTTTGGGCATGCATCCGGTTGTCTTTCCAGAACTGCAGCACGATCATGGGTGTGCGCACTTCCTCGCCGGGCAACAGTTTGAACCGGGTCGTTTCCTGGCCCGCACGCAGAGTCAAACCGTTGGCATCATCCCGCACGAAATCGGCCGCCCACTGTCCAGCCCAGCTGACGACAAAAATCAGGCCCTCTTTGTCGGCATCGACATTAAAATATGGGAACTCCGTCTGGGTGGGACGTCCACCCGTATTCGCAATATGCCTTTCCGTACCTGGTATCAGTGCTTCGTCCACCGGCTCAAAACTATCCGCTGTACAGTTGTCTCCCTTATGCCTATGCAACACATACTCTTCGTTTCCACTCCGTTCAAAACGGTCGTCTATCGCCTTGATATCACTCAGAATGGGCGTGTCGACACTCCCCCCGTTTTTGAAATACAGAGTCCATTCCACAACCGGGAAATCGGCATATTCGATACCAACACACCGAACGACAAGATGCGTTTCTGGATCGGTATACACGATCTGATGTTGGATCCTTTGTTCATCCAGCGGCACGGATTTCCTTTCCAGTTTCCATGCGCCCAGCAATTCCGAAGACGGCCTTCCCCCATAAGCAAAGGAGAAAAAGGGATCAGAACTATACGGGGTGCGCTGCACACCTAATTGTTGCATGTCGCCCAGCCAGATTTCGGAACCGTCTTCCAGGATGACCCGGGCATCCGCCCAGTCCGCCTGGTCGCAACTGATACCGTCTCCCCCATCCCGGACCATCAGGGTAAATTCACGGGCGCCTCCCAGGTCCACCGCCACGGGAATTCCGTCCATGCCTTCCCGCATCAAGGCGGATTCCCACAGCATCTGATCCCCCTTTTTAACACTCAATACGACACTGCCCCGGCCGCCGCTGGTTTGTTCATTGGAATCCACACCCGCCACAGCCTCAAATCGGCTTCCCGGTCCGGGGAGATATACCACCACACGACTCACCGCGTGACAATACAGGCCCCGGGTAAATTGGCGCCCGGCGATTCGCATGGGATGCCCGTTTCGCTCGTTCATCTGCACCGGATCATTGTTGGCAAGCACATGAATGCCGGACTGGAACTGCATTTCCTCTACAAGACCCGCAAATTTTGCCTCAGCCCAGTGATGCGCCTCCTCCAGTTCCGCAGGCAGGGGCAATGCGCAAGCCGTCATGCGGAGCGCAAGGGTTACCAGAAAAAATGTTGTCATGAATCTTTCCTCCCGAATAATAGTTACTTCTACCGGGGCAAAAGCATAGATTCCGAAGGACTTAAAGGGCATAGGAAATAAAGGACGGGAGCGTGGCATTACCCGACCACAGCCCCGTTCACACGCCTCTTCCGCGTCATTTCAGCCCTGTACATCCTTTCGGCTAAAGGAATGCCCGTGTTCGCATTAATTATCTGACACGCTATCGCGCGGGTCAAGTATACACAAAATGAGCCGTAGCCACACACGGCTTGTTACAACGCAAACGCACCCAGTGTGCGGAAAAACCGTCAGGAAATTCGTAATGCGCGTAGCCTCCGGCGGGAACCACCTCGTCGGCATAGACCACCCATGTGCTATCCCCCAGAAAATCCACTTCTACTGTAAATGTGACGGGCTCGTCCGCTTTGTGAACGATATGAAGCACCTTCTTATCAAATCCAGTCATGAGATAGGGGTCCGAAGGTGTATCTGCTTGAACTTCAGTGCCCCACCAGGGGCCTCCCCATCCCGCAGGCTTACCCATGGACCACAGGTCATCAATATTGCCAAACCACAGGCCCGACTGGGGCTGTCCAACGGCATTATCCGTCTGGTCAGACGCCAAGACAAAAAGGCCCCGCCAATGGCAGAAGTCCGGCACAATGCGCAGGTGGGCGCAAATAGGCCGAATCCCCCACACCCGCCCGCCATACACCAGCGGGGGCAGTTCGTAAAACAGGCCGTGCAGGTCCATGAGATACCGTTCCGTCTGGGCTTCACGTATGCGCATCCACTCCGTATTCCAGGTGTGGTCAAAGGCCTGGCTGGATTTGGGCAACAGGTAGCGCGTCCATTTTCCGTCATGCAGTACCCGAAGAATGGCGCTCGATTTGTTCCAGCCCGTGGCGTACAGCGTGTTCCCATAGCGGCTCCCCGCAGACGGATTCTGCTTGCCGGACACTTCCACAAAGGGGTTGCGTTCCAGCACAGTCCAGGTATCGCCGTCCCACTCCGCCAGGCAGCCCGAGGTGCGTTCGCCCAGGAATTCTTCTTCCTCATAGGTGTTGTTCGCCACCACAACGCGGTCCTGCGCGGTGTGGCACCCCTTGAAGTGAGGTTGCCCCTCAATACCCAGCGTTTGGGTCACATCGGCCACCTGCGTCGTTTCCAGGGAAACCAGGTCCGTTTCAAACAACAGTCCTTCCATGGTAAGAAAGTAAACCATGGTTTTGGGATGTTTAAGATGCCGTGCCGTCGCGGTTAGCCGGTGTCCTTTCAGGGCTTCGATGGTGCGCACCGTTCCTTCCGCGTCGATCACATGGGGCCCGATAATGGCCTGTGTAGTTTCCCAATGTATCAGACGATTCGCGAAGGTGCCCGTCACCGACTGGGGATGCAGGCGCATTGTCATGTCATCACAAATTTCATACAACCCGATCCCCTCCCCGTGAATATGCGCGACATAGCCCACCGCCCAAAGCCTGTCCGCCCAGGGAATCAGGGCGCCGACACCCGTCTCACTGCGGCTTCCGGCGCCGGGGGCAAACACTGTAATCTTGGGGAATACGCCTTGCACCTGAACAGGCAGGTTATGAACCTCTTCGGCGACATCAGCCGGGGCCGGATTGACAACAAACAAGATACCGCCTACCAAGAGACACAAAGCGCACAGCATGGCAAATCCTTCCATTCATGATTTTCAGTCATCATAGCAGAAAGGGGGAAAGAAGAAGAACCGATTCCGCCACGTTCTCCGCACCTTGAAGGGAAGGACATACCTTGATGTATGATGGTCCCAAATAAGGGCTTATCCGATGTACCAACGTTCTCATACAGTCTATCACCTTTTTCTCGTCACCCTGTCCGCATCCTCCCTCTTCGCGGCATCCTTATCAGCAATTGCGGAGACAGGGAAGTCGCACACAGAGGTTTCGGAGCAGGTGATGCGCGACATTTACGAAGAAGTAAAAACACCGCACAAGCATGGTATCGTAATCAAACACCCGGACGGACACAGCGTCGACTGCCCGAGTGTTTTCCGCCACAACGACCGCTGGCACATGCTTTACATCGTTTTTGACCAGAAAGGGTATGAAACCTGGCTGGCCTCAAGTGACGACCTGCTGCACTGGGAAACCCGAGGCCGTGTGCTCGCGTTTCGAGAAGGCACCTGGGACCAATACCAGGCGGCCGGTTTCGCCGCCTTGCAGGATACAAGATGGGGCGGCAGTTACGCATTGACGACGCATGACGGCAAATACTGGATGTCCTATGTGGGCGGTGCCCTGGAAGGCTATGAGACCGATCCGCTGTCAATCGGCCTGGCCTGGACCCTGGACCCTTCCGCTGCTGCACCCTGGGAAAGATTGCCGGAGCCCGTTCTGAAACCTGGCGGAACGGATGCGCGTGATTTTGAGACGGTCACCCTCTATAAAAGCAATATTATTCATGATCCGGACAAACGGCTGAGGCACCCCTATGTCATGTACTACAACGGGAAAGACGCCACCAGTACAGAACGCATCGGTATGGCCATTTCGGATAACATGACCACCTGGAAGCGTCATGGGAAAGATCCCGTAATCGACCACCATTCCGGAATTACCGGGGATCCCCAGGTTGTCCGCATCGGCGACGTATGGGTGATGTTCTACTTTGGCGCCTTCTGGCAACCCATGGCCTTTGACAATTTCGCCTGCTCCCATGATCTCGAACATTGGACCGATTGGACGGGACCGCACCTGATAGAACCCTCGGAACCCTGGGACGAGCAATACGCCCACAAGCCCTGGGTCATAAAACATAACGGAATTGTGTACCATTTCTATTGTGCCGTAGGGAACGAAGGACGGGTGATTGCCTTGGCAACTTCAACACCGCTCGCTGCGGATCCAAAATAGATTAGACCGTTTACTCCTGGAAATAACCATTCCCGGTCTGATCTGGCAGTAGAATATGCGATATAGTGTCGTTCGTTTTTTTACGCAACAACAGGAATAGAACATGTCTGAAACCTCCTCATTCATGATATACGGTGCGAACGGATACACAGGCAGGTACTGTGCCCTGGAGGCCGTTAGGCGCGGATTGCGCCCAATCATCGCGGGACGTGATACGGAACGCGTAGCCCACGTAGCCGCTGAGTTGAACCTGCCGCAGCGGGTATTTGCACTGGAAGACACCGTATCAGCCACTCGGGCGTTGGAGGGGGTGCGTGTGGTGCTCAACTGCGCCGGTCCCTTTTCCCGCACCGCGAAACCCCTTCTTGACGCCTGTGTCGTGTCAAAATCCCATTACCTGGATGTCACGGGCGAAATTGCCGTCTTTGAATACATACACCAGTTGAACGCTATATGGCGTGAGGCGGGTATTGTTGTGCTGCCGGGAGCCGGTTTTGATGTCGTTCCCACGGATTGCATGGCGGCCATGCTCAAAGAAGCCCTTCCCGACGCGACGCGGCTCCGGCTGGCCTTTAAAAATAAGCGGGGACGGCTCAGCCCCGGGACCGCAAAAACCATGATCGAGGGGTTCGCGCAGGGTTGCACCGTTCGCCGGAACGGCACCCTGGAACAAACATCTTTCGGCGCCCTGTCCGACACGCTCCCCTATCCCGGCGGCCCAAGCCTGTCCGTCGTCATTCCCTGGGGCGATGTGTCCACCGCCTACTATTCTACCGGCATTCCCAACATAGAGGTTTATACGGCAATACCCCCCGGCCAACTTGACCAGATAAAATCTTCAGGCGCCATTTTTAAGCTATTACGCCTGAAATGGGCTCAAATAATCGCACAAAAGATTGCGGGATGGGCGATAACCGGTCCGGATGACGAACAACGCGAAATGGATTCCTCGGAACTTTATGGTGATGCTGCGAATGAAGAAGGTTATCACGTTTCCATGACGATGACCGCGCCGAACGGCTACTCCCTGACTTTTGAATCTTCCATAACCTGCGCGGAACGCGTTCTGGCCGGGGAGGTCGCACCAGGCGCCTGGACACCATCCCTTGCCTTCGGCAGTCATTTCATCACGGAACTTTCCGGTGTAAGTTGTAGTCTCAAAGAATAATCGGGTAGCGTGTTTTGACCGCCCTTTGAAATACCCCGACCGGGCGCCTCGAATAGTGACGGTACCAATCTGCCACCAGGAGATATCTTTCATGTTAACACGGTTTTCTGTAATAGGTTCGCTCTTATTATTCTGTTCGTTTCCCACACCCGCCATCGATCAGAGCTACGGGCCTGACTATACCTGTTTTCAGGAGGCCGGCCCTTATACGCCGCAGATTGACATTGGTTCCGACATGGCCGTGGTCTACGGAGTCAACGACACTTTTGCGGATCGTGTCGCCCAATGGCGTGAAAAGGGCTATTCCATCGGCATGATGACCGGCATCGCCTGGGGCGGCTATGACGACTATTACCAAACCCCTGACGGCTTCAAGAAGGACGAGGTCCAAACAACCAAGTCAGGCCGTCTTTACATGCATGGCAACAGCACGACTGTGGGTTACAATGTTCCGACGGACGCCTACATTCAGTACATCAAAAAAGTGGTGGAACCCGTTGTGGATCTGGGCGCGCAAGCCATATTTCTTGAAGAACCGGAATACTGGGCGGAAACCGGTTGGAGTAATGCCTTCAAGCGGGAGTGGGAACTGTTTTACGGAGAACCCTGGCAGGAACCGGATTCAAGTGTGGACGCCCAGTATCGTGCAAGCAAACTCAAGTACGAGCTCTATTTCAAGGCCTTGCGCGAGGTGTTTCTTCACATAAAACAGCGGGCCGCGGAACAGGGGAAATCCGTTGACTGCGTCGTGCCGACCCACAGCCTCAACAGTTACTCCCACTGGCGTATTGTAAGCCCAATGTCCCACCTGATGGACTTAAAAGAGATGGACGGGTACATCGCCCAGGTATGGACGGGCACCGCCCGTTCCGCCACCATGTACCGTGGTTTACTGAAAGAACGCACTTTCGAGGGCGGCTTCCTGGAATATAGCCAGATGCTTGCCATGGTCCGTCCCACGGGCCGCAAGGTATGGTTTCTGGCGGATCCCATCGAGGATAATCCGAATTACAGTTGGAACAACTACAAGTTAAATTATGAATGCACGGTCATTTCTTCCCTCATGTGGCCGGAAGTGCACCGCTTTGAAGTCATGCCCTGGCCGTCGCGCATTTTTCAGGGCACCTATCCCAAAGTGGACATGGACACCAAGTCCGGGGAACGGGAGGGTATTCCCGCCGACTACGCCACCGAACTGCTGAGCGTCATCAACGCGCTCAACGATATGGACCAGAAGGTGGTCGAGTACGACACCGGAACACGCGGTATCGGGGTGCTTGTTTCGGATACCCTGATGTTTCAACGGGCGGCGCCCAAACCCAGCAACATACATTTGAGCCATCTTTACGGCCTGGCGATGCCCCTCCTGAAGCATGGCATTCCCGTGGAATTGATTCAGATGGAAAACCTGCCCCAACCCCATGTGCTGGACAACATAAAGGTGCTTCTGCTGACTTATGAAGGCCAGAAACCGCTCAAGCCGGAATACCATGAAGTGCTGAATAACTGGGTGCGGGACGGTGGGCGCCTGTTGTTTATTGATGACGGCGAGGATCCCTACAATCATGTGCGCGAATGGTGGAATAAGCAAGGCACTATAAAAAGAACGCCGGAAAAGGATCTCTTTGAACGAATGGAAATTCCCGATGAAGCCGGGCAAACACCGGTGCAGACAGGCAAGGGATGGGTGCGCATCCATAAGAAAGCGCCCAGCCGGATTGCCAAAGAGGCGCACGGAGCCGATGAACTGATGCGCCTCGTGACCGCCATGCTGGGAAAAACGGGCGAAACCCTGCGCACGCAAAACTATCTGAAACTTCGACGTGGCCCCTATGTCATTGCATCGGTGATGGATGAGTCCGTATCGGAGGCGCCTCTTATCATCACCGGACGTTTCGTAGATATCCTGGACCCCATGCTGCCCATAATTCATGAAAAAACGCTTTTACCGAACCAGCGCACCTTGCTGTATGATCTGGAGTGGGCCGAAAACAATATCGGCGGGGCAAAGGTCGCCGCGGCGGCCTGCCGGGTGCGAGAGGAAGTTTCTGGAAATGGTGTTCTCACGTTTGTTACCAGAGGACCGGCGGCAACCCGTGCGCGCGTGCGCGTATTGTTGCCCGACACTCCGACCGCTATCACCGCGGTTCCGGGAGTTTTTGTAGGCCAGGAATGGGACAAAGAAAGCAAGACACTGTGGCTGGATTTCGACAACCAGGCGGCGGATGTCCGTTTTACTATCCGCTATGGTTCCTGAGAGCCGGTGTACACGGTCATGCAAGAAAGGGGTGCAATGAACGCTACGACTGAAGCCCGGGCCGGCGCCCGTATCCACTATATTGATAATCTCAGAATCTTCCTCACCATGCTGGTCATCTGCCACCACCTGGCCATGGGTTTCGGCGCGCCGGGCGGATGGTATTATGTCATCCCCGCCCAGCCCTCACCGCTCACCACCGCATTGCTTTCTCTCTTCGTCATTATCAACCAGTCCTTCTTCATGAGTCTCTTTTTCTTTGTGTCCGCCTATTTCACCCCGAGATCGCTTGACAAGAAAAACACGAATCATTTCTTGCGGGACCGCCTCAAACGGCTTGGCATTCCCCTGGCGGTGTTTTTTCTGATTCTGAATCCCACTCTTGCCTATATCAGTTTCCGGTTTCGCGGTGAAAAAGAGTATGGATACCTGAAGTTTATGCTGCAGGAAGGACATTACTATTTCGGCTGTGGGCCCCTGTGGTTTGTTTTCTCCCTGCTGCTCTTCACCGGTGTCTACCTTTTACTCTGCAAATGGTTACAGCGCCATTCCGCCGGCAGTGGCCCCCTCTCCTATCCATCAAATAAAAGCGTGTTGCTGTTTATCCTGGGAATCACTGTTTTGACCTTCCTGGTGCGGATCATGTTTCCAATTGATGCCCCCGTGTGCGATCTGAAATTCGCCTTTTTCCCTACTTACATCGCGTTTTTTGTTTTTGGGATCCATGCTTTCCGGGCCGACTGGCTTGGACAACTGGATAACCGCCAGGTGCGGCTTTGGTTCTTCCTGGCCGTTGTTTCTATTGTCGCACTGCCCGTTATTTTTGAGATCGGCGGGGCATCCCGGGGACTGGGAAACACGTTTCAGGGCGGGTTTACAGTTCAATCCCTGGTTTATATCCTTTGCGAGACCATTGTTTGCGTGGGTATCAGCATGAAACTACTCAGCCTGTTCCAGGCCCGGGTAAACACGACGTCTCCCCTGACCGCCCGCTTGTCGAAAAGCGCCTACACCGTATATATTATCCATCCCTTCCTTGTCATTGCCGCCACCTTTCTGGCGCGGAACTGGTCCTTCCCGCCCCTGCTTTCTTTTCTGTTGTTACTACTCCCCGTCATCGCGGCCAGTTTCGTCGCCGGGCATTTTATTTCAAGGCTGCCCTTGTTAAACAAAGTCTTGTAGAAGATTCCGGCGCACGAGAACTGGAAAGGAATTCCTCTTTCTCGAACGCGCATGTTTGTTGTATACTTTCTCGTCACTGACAGTGTCGCCAAAACATGCCGGGCTTCACGGGTCACAGTGCCTTAGTAAAATGCACGGCATGTTCAGCGCCGTGTTAAACGGAATACTGCTTGAGGTAGGTATTGCGATTTCATATCCCTTTTCCTGCCTGCCCAACCCCAGAAAGGATTCTCCCATGAAAAACGGACTGCGCGCGTATGGACTTTCCCTTATAGCTTTAGTGTCGCTTGTTCTGCCGGCGCTGGCGGATCCCGCTCCGGTGGCAAAAGACATCCCGGAAAAGATGCCCTGGACGCTCCGTGAACACTACACTTTCTGCGGGGAGGCCCTCCGCCTGGATTATGCCAAGGACAATGCGGAATGGCGCATTAAGATTTTTCAGGAAGATTCCGAAACTAGCCGCATGAATCCGAATCTCGTGCTTCGCGGTGTCAACTTTTCCATTGATATAAACAATGGCCCCGTTCTTACCAACGAGGTACTTGGACAAGCCGGCGAAACCACCATGCTCCGCGAACCCTACACATGTGATGTATTGGGGGAAGGGACGACTTACGCAGTACAGTTCGCCCCGCATGAAGGTTTGACGGTTCAACACAGTATGATAACCATGCGCCGCTGGAACTTTATCCGCCTGGTTATTAAAATAACAAACCAAAGTGACGCGCCAGTGGAAATTCGCAAAATTTCCCCCATCATCATTCCCTCGGACAGTTTTCCCAGCCTGACGGAAAATGCCGCCATCTCCACGAGTGCTTTAAGTTTTGAAGATGGGAAACCTGTTTTGACCGGCGCGGGCCCTGTGAATAGCGTTCGTCTCCACGATCCGGCGCGGCAGGTAAGCCTTCTTATCGGATTTTTACCTTCAACGCAAGCCTCCTGCGAATTCAAAAAGTATCCGACCGGATCGCCCTTGGAAGGCATTTTTGAGTGTACCTACTCCTCCCCCGCAGTCATTCCCGCAGGCGGCACCTTGGAAACGGATCCTGTTTCCATAGGCTATGGCATAGACCCGGAAATTATGGACGCCCAGTACCTGTATCTGCTTCAGAATTTCAGCACGCCCAAAAGCGGCAAATAGCATCCATCCGAAGTGTTTTATACATGATGTAACTGCTTTTATCCGCTGAGCCTATGGTATTCCAAAATCATCCCGTGCCGCATCGCTGAAGGATATGCCGCGCCATTTATTGGATAGCGGAATGCGCGGCACGGACTCTTTTCTTTTTCCGTTCAGGATATCCGATATTTTAACCGGTCACTTTGGCTTGACGGGGCACAAGTTGTATAGTATGTTGATCGTCTAAAGGAGCGGGCATGCCTTACACAAGACTTGGACGACATACCGTAAACGCCGTGCGATTTGCGGAGATCGCGCAGGTTTTTATCCGCCATGGTTTTGCGGACCTGATCCGCCGCGCGGGGCTGGATACGGGCTGGCCGGGAAAACTGCTGCAGGGCATGAAACTCATGAACGCACCCGCAGGTGAGCCTGCGACCTTTGGTGGCAGGCTTCGCGCCGCATTGACTGAACTCGGGCCGACCTTCATAAAACTAGGGCAGGTTTTGAGCACCCGTCCGGACCTGATAGGCCATGTTGTCGCCCGGGAACTGACCTGTCTTCAGGATGAAGTGGCCCCTGTCGCTTTCGAGGTTATACGCCCGGTCATTGAAGAAGAACTGGGCAGCCCCCTTTCGGAACTTTTCAAGGAGATTGACACCGTACCCGTCGCGTCGGCCTCGTTAAGCCAGGTGTATCACGCGGTACTGCACTCCGGTTGCGAAGTGGCGGTAAAGGCCCAGCGTCCGGACATCGAGCGGATCATTGAATCGGACATCAGCCTTATGGGCACAGTGGCTGACTGGATCGCCCAGCATAACGAGGATCTGCGCGTTATCGACCCGAAAGGCATTGTGGAAGAGTTTTCCCGTTCAATCCGCAGGGAACTCGATTTTGAGGTGGAGGCCCGAGCAGTCAGCAGGTTCGCTGAAAACTTCGCGGAGGATCCCGAAATTGTCATTCCAAAGCTGTTCTCCGAATACACTGCGCGCAGGGTGCTGACCCTGGAGTGGATCGACGGCGTACCCATCAACAACATCCCAGAATACGCGCCTCGTAATTCCACCCCAGCCGCCGTCGCAGCTGTCGGCTGCCGCGCCTTGTGCGACATGATATTCACCCATCAACTGTTTCACGCGGATCCCCATCCCGGCAATATTTTTCTTCTTCGGGACAATCGCATCGCCTTTCTTGATCTGGGAATGGCAGGGCACCTCGAGGAGTCCGATGTATACACCTTTTCCGACATCCTCTATGCGGTTTTCAGTGAGGACACGCAACAATGCCTGGATGCGGTGCTGCTGTTGACCGGAGAAGACGAACCCGGCGACAGGCGCCGGCTCGGCCATGACCTTTCCGAATACATTGCCTTTGAGGCCCCGATTATTCTTTCCGGTGGCCAGGTGGGACGCGGTCTGGATATGATGGTGCAGATTCTTCGCCGGCACAACCTGGAACTCAGTCCGCGTTTTTCGCTGTTGCTGAAGGCACTGGTAACCATTGAAATGGTCGGCCGCCAGCTGGACCCGAAGTTGGACATGATAAGCGTGATCCGTCCCTACGTAGAAGCCATGATGTTCAGCCGTTATACCCCGGGCCGTGTTTTTCGGGAACTCAAGGCGCATGCTTCGGGCTATCTGCGCCTCAGCCGACAGGCGCCCACCGACATCGCCTATCTGCTTCGTCAACTGCGTTCAGGCAAAATGAAGCTTCACGTGCATCATGACCATCTCGAAACGCTCGCCGCCACCATAGACCGCGCCAGCAAACGAAATTCGGTGGCGGTGGTCATCGCCGCGCTCATTATCGGCTCAAGCCTGCTCTTTCTGACAAATACTCCCTTCGCGCGACTGGGCATCGTCGGGTATGTCGTGGCGGGAATTCTGGGATTCATGCTCATTCTCTCCATACTCTGGGGAGGCGACCACAACAAGGAATAAGCGTTGCATACGGGTTGCATTCCGTGTATTCTTTCACGTCAACAGCCGCCTGAACGCTGATGAAAGGAGCCTTAGATGGATACACTGCGGGCACTGACAGGGTGGATTCTGTTCGTAATCATGGCCATCCTTGCCGGTTTCTTCTGGCATCAATCCGATACGCGGGGGAAACGGATCGAAGATCTTACCGTTCGCATTTCTGAAATAGACGCCCAGATCAACCGCCTTACCACCGACATCATTTCTCTCCGGGAACAACTGACGGAGGCGGAAACCTTGTTTGAAAGCCCAAGTTTTCCGGCCCCGCCCCCACCCGTTACCGAACCGAATAGCACGCCATCTGTTCCTGATCCACCCAACCCGTAAGACCGGGCCGGGGCGGATTTCTGCATTACCCTGACTTACTGTAACGGAATACTCACTGGAATATACCGCACATGAAAAGATTCCTGCGAATTACAGCCAAGATTTGTTTCGCTTTTCTTCTTATATGCTTGGCGTCCGGTGTTTTTGCGTATTTTCAAGGGATCCAGTACACGCTTGCACTTTTAACCGGTTCGCTTCGCGATCCCTACTTTGACAGCACGCCCTATCCGCCGGAAGAAAACTGTTTCGGCGGCGTCCCTTGCGTCAGCGGCCCAATCCGCGTATTAAGTTACAATGTGTTTTGCCGCATTTGCGGCAAGGATAATGATGATCCCTGGGATATTCGTGTAGACCGATTACGACAGATTGTCGAGCGTTATGACCCCGACCTGATCGGTTCCCAGGAATTGGGTGGATGGCGGGATATCGCCGAATTCCTTCCTGAAGGGGACACCTACGGCGTTGTCACCTTTGAGTTCGGTCCCTGGACCTACGCGGATTCAGCCCTGTTTTATCGGAAGTCCAGGTATGATCTGTTGGATTCGGGTCAATTTTGGCTCAGCCCGAACCCGGGGCTCCCCTTCGGTTTCGGTTGGCTCAAGCTCAGCGCTCCTCGCTACCTGTCCTGGGCAT
This sequence comes from Candidatus Hydrogenedentota bacterium, assembly GCA_012730105.1. GTDB lineage: Bacteria > Hydrogenedentota > Hydrogenedentia > Hydrogenedentales > CAITNO01 > JAAYBJ01. Next base: position 39,184 of record JAAYBJ010000066.1, on the reverse strand, counting down.
GCCTCCGTGATCGTTTTAACGGATTTACTTTTCTGTTCCTCAATTCCCATCTTGACAACAATACGCTGAACAAGGAAAGCAGCGCCCCACTGATCTTCAACACCTTCAGTCCCCATGCGGCCAGGCTTCCCGTTATTTTCACCGGCGACTTCAACACGAACGCGACTACGGAACGGTATGGGGTGCTTCAGAAGGGCGGCACGGATGAAGTCATTTTTCAGGACGCCGCCTTTCTCGCGCCGCGTCTTGAACTTCAGGTATACGATCCCGCCTCCGCGGATCCTGTGGCCACAACGGATTTCCAAATGTTTGAACATACCATCGACCACATTTTCCTGGCGGGGCCCTTACAAAGTGACGTCATACGCTGGGTGATCGACTACAATACATACGGTAAAGAACAGAAAGAAGCGTCGGACCACCCAGCCGTATACGCGGAACTGCAGTTTATCTCAGACCTTGAATAACTTCGCACACCCGCGCCTCAAGCTGCGCTCCTCGACCGGTGAACAGGTCCCTTGCCGACACCTTGATTATTTTTCGGCAACCGCATGCGATATACTAACGGCAGGTTGATGGATGCCTTCGGCCTGTAGAAGCAATCGCGGCTGTAGAAGGCGCTTTGTTTAACAGCGCCTCTGCGGGGGCATGTTGTGCAGGGACTTGTCCGCTTGTCCCGCCACGAATCAGGCGAAGATGAAAGGCTTCTCTCACGCCCGGAGGCCACAAGACCAAGGATTCATCTCCGCCATCCATTGACACCCTGGAAAACGTTATACTGGTGAGCCTGCCGGCCGGCATGGTGGCGGCGGCAGATACATTTGGAGAGGCAGGATGGCACTACATCCCCGTGAAATGCGCGATATTTATGAACGGACGATCATTGTCCGCAAACCCACATACGGGATCATCAAGGGGTACCATGAACTGCCCTATATCTGCCTGGGCAACCCGCTTGAGAATAACGAGGGCGCCCTGCGTGTTCGGGGCAAGATTCACGTATCGCCGCAGTTTGTCATAAAGCCCAAGCATTACCACCCCAATTACGGGGATGTTTTCGGGGAAGACGGCGTGGATGTCGCCATCGCTGGCCGCATGTTCGGCTTTCTTGGTTTTCCCAATAAACCCGTGGAATGCTCCATGGATCACCTTGAGGTGGCCCATGTGTCCGGAACCCTTGACGACCTTCTGCAAGATTCCCTGAACGAACTGGAACGCATGGAAGATATCACCACCGGGGTCATTATCACCCCTGAAAGCCGCTACTATCAGATATCCTTGGAGCGTTTCATCGCCCACATCCTGGAAGACGAATTCAGATAGCCTTTACGCTCCATATGCATGCATCCAGGCCAGAAATTCACGGTTTCCGGCCGGGCCAAGCAACGGAGAGGGAACCACTTCCACCGACCCGAACCCGAGTTTCTTCACATAGCCGACAATATCGTGAATCACCTCTTCATGCACGCGCGCGTCCCGCACCACACCGCCCCGACTGACCCGCTCTCTCCCTGCCTCGAATTGCGGCTTGATGAGCGCCACACCTTCGGGTTGCGGCGCCATCAGGGGCATCACGGCAGCCAATACCAGTTTCAGGGAGATGAAGGAACAGTCCGCCGTAAAAAACTCGGGCGGCGCTTCGAGTTTTTCCGGGGTCAGGCCGCGTATGTTGCAGCGTTCCATGACGACAACCCGCGGATCCTGGCGCAAGGTCCAGGCCAACTGGCCGTACCCGACATCCACGGCATACACTTTTGCGGCCCCATACTGCAGCAGGCAATCGGTAAATCCCCCCGTTGAAGCCCCCACATCGATGGTGATTTTATCCTTGACGGACAAGGGAAAGGCTTCAAACGCGTGGTTCAGTTTCTCTCCGCCCCGGCCTACGAAGCGCGGTCCCGCACGCAGTTGCAGCGCGATTTCCGGGTCCACACGCGCCCCGGGCTTGTCCAGCCTCTCCCCCCCGACTTCCCATATGCGACCGGTCTGGATCAGCCCCTGCGCCTTGCTGCGCGACACATCAAAACGCCTTGCCACAACGCTGTCCAGGCGCTCTTTTTTCATCGTTCCTCCAAAACGGCGTCAGGAGCCCAGGATATTCATGAAATGCAGGTAGGTCTCAATACCCTTAAACAAGAGCGGCAGGGATTGGCGTTCGTTCGGTCCATGGATGCCGTCATCGGGAAGGCCGAATCCAAGCATCAAGGAATCCACGCCCAGTTGCTGTTGCATCATGCCGACGACAGGAACGCTGGCCCCCTCGCGCCTGAAAAAAGGTTCCTTGCCAAAGACCAGTTTCATGGCTTTTGCCGCGGCCTGAATAGGCGCCGCCTTCCTGTCCATGATGGCGCCCGGCCCCAGCGAATGGACCGACAATGCGTACCGACACTCCTTCGGCATGGCCGTTTCCAAATATGCCTCGAGTTGCTTTACAACCTCGTCGAGTTGCTGGTCCGCCACAAGACGCATGGAAAACTTGGCGCCCGCACGTGCCGGCAACACGGTTTTAGCCCCCTCCCCCTGGAAACCGCCCCAAATACCGTTGATATCAAGCGCGGGGCGTGCGCCGAGACGTTCCATGGAAGAATAGCCGGACTCTCCGAACAAGCCCGGAGAACCGGACAGGTCCATGAAATACCGCTCACTGTATGGACCCTGCCGGAGCACCTCCCGCTCGTCTTCAGAAAGTAAACGCACAGTATCATAGAAGCCCGGCAGCGTGATGCGCCCTTCCGCGTCGTGCATTCCCGCGAGCACTTCGCACAGCACATTCAAGGGATTTCGGATGATACCTCCGAACATGCCGCTATGCACGTCTTTTGCGGGTCCCGACACGGTGAGTTCGAAATAGGCGAGTCCGCGAAGCGCATACACAATGGAGGGGGCATCGGCCCCGTGAATCATGGAGTCGCAATTCAGTACGGCATCACAGGAAAGCAGTTCTTTGTTTGTGCGAATAAAATTCTCAAGGGGGGGCGAGCCGACCTCCTCATCGCCTTCGATAAGATACTTAACGTTTATGGGGAGCTGTCCCGACTGTCCGAGCAAGGCCTCCACCGCCATCAACTGGGCGAAGATCTGCCCTTTCATATCAGAAGCGCCTCGGGCATATATGTAGTCTCCCCGCACGGAGGGGGAAAACGGCGGCGAGTCCCATTCCTCCAGCGGATCCGCCGGCTGCACGTCGTAATGCCCATAGACAAGCACGGTCGGCTTTCCCGGCGCGTGCATCCAGTCCCCGTACACAATCGGATTATTCGGAGTGGGCATTAACGAGACATTTTCCAGTCCCATCGCGGTCATCTGCGCCGTTAGCCATTCGGCCATGCGCAGCATATACTGCCTGTTCTCGGGAAAGGTGGATATGCTTGGGATCGCCAGGGCCTCTTCGAAACGTTTCACATAGTTGTCCCGCTGTTTTTGGGTATACAAGATTATCTCGGCCAATTCCATAATGTTATCCTGCTCTTCTTACACAGATCTCCAAGCACAACTGGTGTAGGACCTGCTCCCGGCCGGCGTCATTTCCGGCTTCCGGCCGGGAGTTAGTCTGAAACAACTTGTACCCGTTTGGGTTCAACGCGACCCGATGATTACATGCCGTCCACATCCAAGCTGGTGATCAGCCAGCCTCCGTCTTCCTTTGTTAAATGCAGTTCCACCGAAACGCTCCCCGCGGAACTCATCAAATCGACAGGATAGACATCGCAAGTCCCCTCGCCCATGGTCTGCTGTGCGTCTTCACGGCTGACTTCCGCGTCATCTAGGTAACCAGAATCAATTGCGCTTTGCATAAAATCAAGGAAGTCCTGCTTGGATTCCCCTTCAGGGGCGCTGAACTTTTCAGAAAGGATCGCGCCCAACTTGTCGATATCTTTTTCAATAATCGCCGCGCTAAACTGGTCCAGCGTCTGCTGAATCAATTCCTCGTCCGTGGGTCCCTCGGGTGTAGTGGCACACCCTGCAACCATAACCATCGCGGACACTACGACAAGAACAAGCCCTGCTTTCTTCATCTTCCTTCTCCTTTTTTTTGTTTGACCGTAACTGCACACATACCGCGCGAAGCGGTGAATAACACAATGCCTTATTCTCCGATGTTATTTGTAGCGTTTAACCGCCCGTTCCATTTCACGATCCGATTCGCGTTTTTTTATGGATTCACGCTTGTCATAAAGATGCTTGCCCCGGCACAGGCCGATTTCAATCTTTACTTTTCCTCGTTTGAAATACACAGACAGGGGCACCACGGTCATGCCCTTCTCCTGCACCTGGCGCGCCAATTTGTTAAGTTCCCGCTTGTGAAGCAACAATTTCCTGCGCCGCTCCGGCACATGATTATTTATGTTTCCCTGAAGGTAAGGACTTATGCGGGAACCAATCAGCCATGCCTCTTCCTTCTCTATATCCACGTAGGACTCCTTCAAACTTATGGCGCTATTCATACGGATGGACTTGACTTCCGTTCCCTGCAGAACGATTCCCGCTTCATACTTCTCAAGGACATGGTACTCATGATAGGCATGCCGATTCTTGCCGATAATCTTAATATTATCCATTATAGATCCGTATCCGCCGCGTTGTTATCCTCCCCCTCCGCCGCATTGACGGGCCTGGGCGGCTGCATACTGATTTTAACTTCAGCGCGCAGCTGGCCACCGCTCCAGGAAGCGAGCAATGCGGCTTCTTTGGCGCTTGACGCGGCATCCATCCACGGTTTAGCGGCGAGTTCCAAACTTTCCGGGGTATAACCTCGCAACAGCCCGGACAACGCCAATTCCCGGGCAGCCTGCAAGAGGGCCTCCATGGCTTCAGTCGGCTTAACACAAGCGTACAGGTTGCCTTCCTGGTTAAACCCTTGTGCCAGGGGAAGGGATGTTTTGAGGTCCATGGCCAAAGGAAGGCTGGAACTGAAAATAATGCCCTCATTAAAAGTTACCAGGGTGGGTTCAAGATTGGGTCCGCCGATAAAAGGAACATGAACCAGCATTTCTTCCGCGTTCAACCGGGGAATCAGATCAATTTCCTGAGATACTTCCGGGGTCTGTGTAATACTTTCAAAAAGGAGCAATACTCCGTCAGTATCGGTTTCAAATGTGGCCGCAATCAGCGGCACCGGCACAATTTCATACGGGTCCGTACCGAACCAGCCCAGCCTTACCCTGGAATCGCTTGTTTGAATCATGGAGGCAATCAAAGGCTGCAAGGAAGTGATTTCAGTTTCATTCTCGGGCATTTTGTAACTGTGCCACAGCCATTCCGGAAAAATGTCCGACTCGTAGAATACCTTTGCCAGCGCGTCCAGTATCTCCGAAAGGGGCTTGCCGAAATCCATCGAAACGGACGCCACAGCATCAAAGGGCGCCGGCAACGGCCCGCTGGCCGCGGCGGGAAACAACGCTTCGTAGTGCGTCTGGAATTCCTCTGAAAAGCGGCCCTGCACCAGGAAACGCGCAGATTCATTTTCAAACTTGAGCGCGAAGGACAACTCTTCAAAGGGCCGGTACTCCACGGGAAATGCGGCAGGTTCCATGCGACAATATAGATCCGCCCCGCCCGCCCTTTGAATCCGTTCTTCGAATTCCTCAATGGGAACCGCCTGCTCCTTATCCAGTGAAAGGGCACGGATCAAGCAGTCTCTGGAGGCGGTCAGCAGAAACGTACGCCCGCGGACCGCATAGTAAAAGCCCGCGTCCGGCAGCAGATACAAATCAAGCCCCCCGGCTTCGTCATGTTCCACCGCGGGCAGCAGGCGTGCTATCTTTTCGGAAATACAACCGATACGAGTCATTTTGGTGACAACCAGTGTGTTTTCCGGACGGCTGATATCATTACCGGAAATGTGACATAGCCCGTCATTCACGTTGTTCAACAGCCACTCGGGCAACGGCAGTTCCCGAGACAGCCCGTCCGCGATCTGCCGTACCCTGGACGGTTCCGGAAAGAGCCGGGGCAAATTGCTGTTAATAAAATCTTTTCGTCTGTCGACAACATTATTAATAAATATTTCATAACTGTGGTCCCGGGCGACAAAGGCGGCCATGGGATAATTGTCACGGGTTATCCAGAAGCCCCAAACAATAGTCACCACGAGAACAGGCAGGACATACTTGGCAATATTCGGCCCGTGCCTGCGCAGCGCACGACGCCGTTTGCTCGAGTTGCCGCCCCAGGAATAATTGCGCACCGTATCACTCATGATGCTTCTCCGGACACGCTTATCCGCGTGAATTGACCGGCATTGCCCGAAGCCAGCGGGAAAGCCACCCACATTTCCCGCGATGTTGGCAGTAAAATAGCGCTATGGCGTGTCTGGGCGTTCCAAATCCTCTCCAGGTTGTCCACGGTTGGCTGTCCGCCCCCGGTCAATACCTGCTGCAAAAATTCGAGACTAACCTCCGGCTGTGACGCCAGTATCTCTTTCGCCGTCGTATAACGTTTCCGGGTGGCCATGGACGCGGCTGTATTTTCGGGCAACACGCCCAGCAGCAGCCCGTCCTCGTCATACCGGACCACCGGCGGATTTCCTAGTTCAACCACCGCGGCCCTTGGCTTCCCCTCCTCCATACCCGCCACCATGACGTGCACATTGCGGATATAGTCCAGCGCTTTAACCGCTTCAACAGCCTCGGTGAAACCTACCGTGCTTTGAAGAAGGTCGCGAAGCATAAACTCTACGGGAGCCCTTTGTGGAAGGGACTCCGTCTCCGGTTGGATTCGTTCCACGCACAAAACAAGACCACCATCGTTCATTCCGGTAACTACACCGGAACTCCAGGAAAACCCGGCCTGAATGAATGGATGGCCGGATTCGGGTTGCACGCGGGTAATGACGCCTTTTTCAGGAAGCGCCCAGTCCAGGTTTCTCCCGATAATGATGCTTTCCGCCCCCGCGCGCCCCCCGGTAATCGCGACCATGGTGCATATGGGCGCGGCATACAACAGGGATTTGTCATTGATCCCCGCATAAAGCGGCGCATTCTGCAACAGCCACAATCCTTCGAAAGGCAGACGAGCGCCTTCGGCCATGCCTTCCATTTCCTTCATCAAATCGAGTGAAATGCCCTTCAACAGATTCCTGGATCCCATTCCCATAAAGGACAATGCGAGGGCAGGCACGTTAACGAAAGCGGGAAGCCCGCCCCACATCCCCGAATCAGGAACCCAATCTCCCTGATTGACCGGCTGCACCACCCGCTGTTCAAAGCGCGCCTGAATATCCACGGCGAAGGCGTTGCCCCGCTGCGCACCCAGACTACGGGAATCACCTTTTACAGTAATCATGGTGCCGCCGTCCACCTCTTCCAAAAGGGGTTCCGGAAGCGGCGTCTGCCCTGGGGCTTCCTCATCCGCACCCACGCGTAGCATCAAACTCAGGAATTGCTCATAAAGCCAATCTTCCGTGCCCGGCCCGAAAAAAGTCATGGCCGACTCATACGTCAAGTCAGCGTAAAGATGCCGGGGCACGAAATAGTTGACATAGTCGTTGCTCAACCCCACGGAGAAATGCGCCCCATATCCCCGCGCAAGCGCAAGGGCGCGCAAGTTCAGCCCGAGTTCCACACAGGGCTCCCCGGGAAAAAATGAAATCAGCAGGTCGTTGATTTCCAGAGATTTAAGTACAACTTCTTCCGGCTGTATAAATGTGGCCAGGGTCAGCGGCAATGGGGCTGTTTTCTGGGAAAGCATCATCTTCGGCTCAGAAAAAGTCATCGTCTGGGCGATTTCGTGGGCGCGCCGGGCAATCATCCTGCCCACGGCCTCAGTACGCTCCCAACCACTTTTGTTTTCAGGCGCGGTAATGGTCTGGTTGCCTTCCGCACCGTTCAAAAATATCGGAACACATTCCGGACCCAGCAGCGTTTCCATTTCCAGGCAGTAAAAGCCCGGGTAATCGGCGGAAAAATTAAAGGTGTCCGGATCATCGATAGAGGTGGGATGGCCGGCGAAGTTGGTCACAAAACTGATCGGGTTTCCATCGGCATCCTCCACCACGATCACCCCCAATTGTTCATCGGTGGGACCACCTGGATAGCGACGATTCGCGGAAAGTCCCTGGTGCGTGCCCACGGCATAACCCAGAGCCGCACGGCGGCGCTTTTCAAAGGCGTTTCTCATGGATGCTGCGACACCGGCGGCTGTGGATTCCACCACTTCGGGAATAAACCGGCCTGAAACGAAACGATAGGGTATGCTGCGGCTCATGCCACCGTGGCCGTTATGTGTATGGGTGGCCGTTAATATAATATTTTCCGGAGGTATCAGGTCGGCGGTGAGTTCTTCAACCCGCTGGCGCAACTCCGGATTAATCGCTACAAGGTCTAGACTGACCAGAAACAACCGGGTTTCCCCGTCGTCCAAATATAAGGCGCGTGACCAGATGGGATCATGTATTCCGGCAGAATTCCGTCCCATGCGGGCGCCATATCCGTTCAAAGGGGTACCTACCGGCGCGGTAATGTCCGTTTTCGCGGCGCCGGCCTCAAAAGCGCCCGCGCCTGGCTGAAGACAATACACGACACTGACAATAAGAAAAGGCATGAGAGCCGTCCGGCGCACCGGACCCTTGTGGCAGCCATAAGAAGGGCCATACGGCTGCCGCCCCTTTTTCACCCTTGTATCTGAACACATGTGCATGTACTGTTTTATTTCCTATGGTTGCAGGTGCCGGTCTCCAAACAGGGGTCGTGAGGACCGTGCTTATTTTCTTCGATACGACAAGACTTTCTTCAGCGCTGATACAACCTCGTGGATATGGCGGTCGCTCAATTGCGGATGTAGCGGAAGCGATATCACGCGGTTGGAAAGATCCGTCGACACGGGAAAATCCTCGGGGCGCAAACCCAGCGTGTCCGCGTAGTACCGGTGGAGATGGAGTCCATAAAAGTGCACGCCGGTCCCGATGTTCTCCCGCCTTAAATCCTGCATGATCTCATTCCGGTTCCGGGTAAGTGTCCGCAGGTTCAGCCGGATAACATACAGATGCCAGGCGTGTTCCGACTCGTCGGGCGTCCCGGGCACTTCGATCTCCTCCACGCCGGCCAGCACGGAAGTGTACATTTCGGCGATGCGCCTGCGGGATGCCCTGAACGTGTCAAACTTCTTCATCTGTTCTATACCCATGGCTGCGTTCACGTTACCGAGAGCGTATTTGAATCCCGGCTGGATCACCTCCGACGGGGCGGGAACGGCGCTTCGTCCGTAGCGGTCCCAGGCAGTGGCGGTCATGCCATTCGCGGCCAGCAACCGCAGCCGGTTCGCCCTATCCGCATCATTCACGGTGATCATGCCGCCTTCCATGGTGGTGATATTTTTGATAGCATAAAAACTGAAACAACAGGGGCCCTCAGACCCGATCATGCGCCCCTTGTAAGACGCGCCAATAGCGTGCGCCGCGTCCTCTATAACGGGGATCCCGGCGCTTTCCGCGATGCCGCGAATAGCATCCATGTCGCAGGGCAAACCGGCAATATGCACGGGGATAATGGCTTTGGTCCGTTCCGATATCGCCTCTTTCAGGCGGGCTGGATCCATGTTCATGGTTACGGGATCCACATCCACAAAACGCAGGGAGGCGCCCATATTCAAGACAGTATTGCCCGTGGACGCCCAGGTAATAGGCGATGTGATCACCTCATCGCCTAGCCCGATTCCCAAGTCAGCCAGGCACAGGTGCAGAGCCGCCGTACAAGACGAAACTCCGACAGCGAAACGGGAATTCACCGCATCCGCCACCATCTGCTCAAAGATTTTTACCTGCGGACCCGAAGTCAGCCAACCCGTCCGCAGCACGTTCAATACTGCCTGTTCCTCTTCAGGACCAAGCCCCGGCCTGCTTAACGGGATAAAACGCGCGGCTACAGGCTCGCCCCCCTCGTCCACGGGGGTGGCCCGAAGCCGTTTCATTCGGTCCACGTTAAAATACTGCTCATCAAAGGGTTCCACCGACCCGTCAAGAAGATAGTGCCGAACCTCTTCAATGCCGTCATGCAATCCGCGCTGCGGCTGAAACCGGAATTCGCGGTTCAGTTTTGTAAAGCGGACCCGGTAATTGCGCAGGTCATCGTCATCCTTGGCTATGTCGATTGTCACGCCACCAAGAGCGTCGGAGACAAGCCTGGCCAGATCAGAAACCCTTATGTTTTGTTCATCCGTTCCCACGTTGAATATTTCGCCTTCAACGACAGCGTCCGGCGCCTCGGCAAGCAGCAACAGCGCTTCCGCCGCGTCGCACACATGAATGAACGGACGCCACTGACCGCCGCCCCCGCGAACCAATATCCGCTTCTGCCTCATGGCCGTCGCGACCATATGATTCACGGCAAGGTCAAAACGCATCCGCCTGGAAAAACCGAAAAGCGTTCCCATGCGCGCTACAACCGGGGAAAATGACGTGGAAGCCATGGACAGCAGGGCCTGTTCCGCGTCCAGTTTCGTTTTTGCGAAAACCGACACCGGGTTGGAGGGGCTTTCTTCATCCAGCAGTTCAAATACGCCGTGGCCGTAAACGGCGCAGGTGGACGCGAACAGAAACCGCTTCGCGCTAGCCTGCAACGATTGGCGTGCCAGTTCCCGGGTACATTCCACGTTGACTTCCTGCGCCATTTCGGGATCAAGGTCACAGGTGGGATCACTCGACAAACCCGCAAGATGAATCACCGTGTCTATGCCATCGAGCAGGCTGGGATATTCCTGCAGACGCCGAATATCCCCTTGGATCAATTCCAATTTTCCGGATGCCAATTCTTCCGCAAACACCGTTTCCGGAGTCATAGAGGATGACAGGAAGCAAAAGCGGTCCAGTACGCGAACACTATGGCCGCGCGCGATCGCGGAGGAAACCACCCAACCCCCAAGGTAGCCTCCCCCTCCCGTAATCAAAATGTGCATGAACCTGTGCCGCTCCTTGGATTTATCTTCCCGCACACGGATTGCGACGGTATAAGACGGATTCACTGACGATTTGCGTGAGACACCCTCTTGTACCGCTGTAAACGACTCAAAGGCCTTGTAGATAAGACATTATACCATTAGCATGTTCCCAAAGGACAATCCCTGAAAAGCATGGCGATTAAAACGTTTAAGGCTTGCAATTCGATGCACTGCCATATATAATACCTATCAGGTCGTGAATATATAAGATAGGATATGTCTTATGAAGTTGTCAAAGAAGTCAGATTATGCGCTTAGGACCTTATGCTATCTGGCCATTCAGGAAGAAGAACGACAGATTTCCATTCGCAAACTTTCCACCGTCAATGACATTCCCTATCGTTTCCTCCAGCAGATCGTTCTTGACTTGAAACAAAACGGGTGGGTGACCACATTGCCCGGTCGAGAAGGAGGACTGCTGCTTGCCAAGCGCCCCCGTGACATCACGGTGGGCGAAGTGGTGCGCGTTTTCGACGGCGTACTTGCCCCGATCGGCTGTGTCTCCATAACCCATTACGAGGCATGCAGCCAGGAAAATACCTGCCTCTTCCGTCCTTTATTTCTGGGAATACGGAATTACACTGCGGCCCTGCTGGATCGAACAACGCTTGCTGACCTGATTGGAGACCACACGCCCATATCCGGAAGTTCCGTGCAACACCAACACAACAACGGCTCAGGGATATGATATGAAAGGCCTTTATGAACATCCCGAAACCCTTAGTTGCCGCCTGCTGTATCCTGTCTCTTTTCCAGGCAAGTTCGTGCACCAAAGAAGGCGCTTCTGACCGAGTGGAGTTATTGAACGTTTCTTATGACCCCACGCGGGAGTTTTACCAGGACTATAACGCCTGGTTTGCCGACACCTGGCGGGAAGAAACGGGACAGCAGGTTTCCATCCGACAGTCCCACGGGGGATCCGGCAAACAGGCCCGATCCGTAATCGACGGACTAGAAGCGCACGTGGTGACCCTTGCGCTGGCCTATGATATCGATGGCATTGCCCGGAACAGCGGCCTGATCGTGACGGACTGGCAGCAGCGGCTTCCTTTCAACAGCGCTCCCTATACTTCCACCATTGTCTTTCTTGTAAGAAAAGGGAATCCCAAATCCATTCATGATTGGGACGATTTGATACGCCCTGACATTGAGGTCATCACCCCGAACCCCCGCACCTCCGGCGGGGCGCGCTGGAATTATCTTGCCGCCTGGGGATATGCCCTTCGCAAGGCCTGCAAGGATACCCCCCCGCCCTCTTCCCCGCCAGGGGCCCCGCTGACCGAAGTGGAAGAACAGGCCTTTGCATTTGTTCGCCAACTGTTCAAGAATGTTACGGTCCTGGATTCAGGAGCGCGAGCGGCCACCACCACCTTCATGCAACGAAAGATAGGCGACGTGCTGTTAACATGGGAAAATGAAGCTTTCCTCGTCTTAGATCTCGATGCCGGGGCTGAGGTGGAACTGGTAGTGCCCACGGTGAGCATCCTGACCGAGCCGACAGTAGCCTGGGTAGACGCCATCACCACGCGTCGCGGAACGGACCGGGTTGCCCGTGCCTATCTGGAGTACCTGTACCGCCCGGAAGCGCAACATATGATCGCCAGACACCATTTTAGGCCCCGCCACGCGGAATACGCGGACCCGAAACAGATGAACAGTTTTGCGGATATTGAACTCTTTTCCGTGGAAGAGTTGTTTGGCGGTTGGCAGGCCGCCCATGAAAGACACTTTTCGGATACGGGACTTTTCAGCAGGATATTTTCGGCATCAGAGTAAAGGACAACCATGCGGGAGGCGCCAGATGGCCCTACGACACCGACGCCAACACTTCTTGCCGGGCTTCGGCCTGACCCTGGGGTACACGGTTTTGTACCTTAGCCTGCTGGTGCTTTTTCCAGTCGCCGTGCTCGGCTTCAAAGCGCTCTCCCTGGACGCAAGCGTGTACTTGAACGTGCTTACGGACCCGCGCACCCTTGCGGCCTTTAAACTGACCTTCGGCGCCGCATTTGCCGGGGCATTTCTAAACCTGGTGTTCGGTTTCGTGGTGGCCTGGACGCTGGTCCGCTATCCTTTCCCGGGCCGCCGCGTGGTGGACGCCCTGGTTGACCTGCCTTTTGCCCTGCCCACCGCGGTTTCAGGTATTGCCCTGACCACCCTGTTCGCGCGCACGGGCCTTGTCGGAAGAATACTGGAACCACTGGGAATACAGATTGCCTTTGCGCCCGCCGGGGTGGTTGTCGCCCTGACGTTCATCGGGTTGCCCTTCGCCGTCCGCACCCTGCAGCCGGCCATCGAAGACCTGGATCCGGAATATGAAGAGGCCGCCCTGAGCCTGGGCGCTTCCCGATTGCGCATATTCATCAGTGTAATCTTTCCGTCGCTCAAGCCCGCCATGTTGACAGGCTTTGCCCTTTCCCTCGCGCGCGCCCTTGGCGAATACGGTTCCGTGGTTTTCATTTCGGGAAACATGCCCCTGCGAACAGAGATCATCTCCCTTCTGATCATGGGAAAACTCGAGCAATTTGACTATGCGGGCGCCACCGCGTTGGCAACCCTAACACTCCTCCTTTCTTTTCTGATTCTGTTGGCTATCAATATTGTTCAGTGGCGGTTCAGCCACAAAGCACGACAGGCGGATTAATATGCTTCATAAACCAAAAACAGCACGCTGGCCGGGGTACTGCTGCATCTTCATTACCATAGCGTTTCTTACCCTTTTTCTAGCGCTCCCCCTGACGATTGTGTTTACGGAGGCCTTCCGCGGGGGCATCGCTGCCTATATCGCCGCAATAACCGAGCCGGACGCACGCGCCGCCATATTCCTGACCCTGCTGGCGTCGGCGGTATCGGTACCGATGAATGTACTGTTCGGCCTTGCCGCGGCCTGGGCACTCACCAAGTTTGAGTTTCGGGGCAAAAGCCTGCTGCTCACTTTGATAGACCTGCCCTTTGCCATCCCGCCGGTAATCGCCGGGTTCCTGTTTATTTTATTTCTCGGCACAAACGGCGTGTTCGGGCCTTGGCTTCAGAGTGCTGACATCAAAATTATTTTCGCGGTGCCGGGCATCCTCATCGCGACACTCTTCATTACGTTTCCCTTTGTCGCGCGGGAACTCATTCCGCTCATGCAGGAACAGGGCCAGGACGAAGAGCAGGCCGCCATTTCCCTGGGTGCAAGCGGACTGAAAACCTTCTGGCACATTACGCTCCCCAACATCAAGTGGGCGCTTCTCTACGGGGCGATTTTGTGTAACGCCCGCGCCATGGGCGAATTCGGCGCCGTTTCCGTCGTATCCGGCCACATCCGAGGCGCCACCACCACCATGCCTCTGCATATCGAAATTCTATACAACGAATATAATTTTGCCGCCGCCTTCGCCGTTGCCTCCCTGTTGACCCTGCTTGCCCTGGTTACGCTGGTCATCAAAAGCGCATTGGAATGGCGGTTGAAACGGGAAAAGCGCCTGAGTGCAGAAGAACCCGCGGCCGAAGAAGGAGTTATTCCGTGAGCATAGAAGTTCAGAATATCAGCAAGTCCTTTGGACGTTTCAAAGCCCTGCGTGACGTCAGCCTGCGCGTGGATTCCGGGGAGCTGGTCGCACTGCTCGGTCCATCCGGCTCCGGCAAGACCACCCTGCTCCGTATCATTGCAGGCCTGGACGCTCCAGACCCCGGCCCGAACGCGCGGGTTCTCCTCAGTGACGAAGATGTGGCCGACCGTAGCGCCGGAAGCCGCCGGGTCGGCTTTGTCTTTCAGCATTACGCCCTGTTCCGCCATATGACTGTGTTTGAGAACATCGCCTTCGGCATGCGGGTCCGTCCCCGCGCGGAACGGCCGGACAAGGCCGCGATACGGGAAAAAGTAACACAGTTGCTCAGGCTGATACAGTTGGAAAATTTGGGCAGCCGCTATCCGTCCCAATTGTCTGGTGGACAACGCCAGCGGGTCGCCCTGGCACGCGCCCTGGCCATTGAACCGAGGGTGCTGCTGCTGGACGAACCCTTCGGCGCCCTTGACGCGCGGGTGCGCCAGGACCTGCGCAAATGGCTGCGCCGCCTCCACGAAGAAATTCATGTCACGAGCGTCTTTGTCACCCACGATCAGGAGGAAGCGTTAGAACTCGCAAACCGGGTGGTGGTGATGAATGAAGGCAGGATCGAGCAAATCGGGACGCCGGATGAAGTCTTCCACCAACCCACCACGGAATTCGTCATGAAGTTCCTGGGCAATGTAAACCTTTTCCACGGCCGCGTGGAGTCGGGCAAGGCCGTTTTCGGCCCCTGGCGCATACAGGCCTCCGGCGGCGCGTCCAAAGAAGGGGCGCCTGCCCGCCTGTTTGTGCGCCCCCACGACCTGGACATTCTCCGCGAATCCGACGGCTCGCCGGTGGCGCCCGCCGTGGTGCGCCGCATCCAGTCCGCCGGTCCCCATGTAAAAGTGGAACTGGAAATGCAGACCGGCGAGACGTTGCTGGTCGAACTCACCCACGAACGCCACAAAATACTGCAACCCGAGGTCGGTGAACAGGTGCTCGTCAGCCTGAGAAACGTCCGTATCTTCACGGAAGATTACGCCATCTAAGTTTATCCCCGCGTGTCTCTGCCGATCAACTGCAGGAACTCCTGTCGCGTGATCTCATCGTCATGAAAACTGCCCAGCACCGAGGACGTGGTCATGATGGAGTTTTGTTTTTCCACGCCACGCATCATGGTGCACAGGTGTTTGCATTCGAGCACCACCCCCACGCCCTCCGCCTTGGTGTGGTCCATGAGCGCACGGGCGATTTGCGCCGTCAGGCGTTCCTGGATCTGGAGGCGCCGCGCATAGAAATCCACTATCCGCGCGATTTTGCTCAGACCGATCACCTTTTTCTTGGCGATATAGCCGACATGAGCCCGCCCGAAAAAGGGCAGCATGTGATGCTCGCACATGCTGTAGAGCTCAATGTCACGCATGATGATCATGTTGTTGGATTCCGCCTCGAAAATGGCGTTGTTGATGATGGCGTCAATATCCTGGTGGTAGCCGTTGGTCAGGAATTTCAGCGCTTTGGCATAGCGTTCCGGTGTTTTCAGCAACCCTTCACGGTCCGGATCTTCACCGATTTCCATCAACAATTCGCGCACCAGCGCGCTGACGCGTTCAATATTCATGCATGAAACCTTTCTTTAAGGGCCGTTGTAAAGGGCATGTCAGGCACAAGAGTGTCACGTTGCTCCTGCGTGAACAAGTCTTGTATAAATAGTGCCGTGCCCGGCAAAATCAATTCCGGTTCCAGTTCCAGCAATCCCGCCGCCAGAAAGACCCGTTCCCGGATGTCCGGATCAGGCAGGCGCAACCCGGATTCATCCACCACCAGCGTACCACACAGAATGACGTCCAAATCCACCGGGCGGGCGGCATAAGGGTCCGCGGTTCGCACCCGGCCCAGGGCCGCTTCAATAGGCCTTAGTATATCACGCTTCAGCAGTCCCGGCTGCCCGCCGTACAGAATGAGGGCGACACCGTTCAAATAGGGAGGCTGTTCAGGACGGTCAATGGCCGCCGTCCGATAAAAAGTGGAGACCGCCCGTATCGGACACACGCTGTGAAGCATGTCCAACGCCCGCGGGATGGCTTCTTCCGGCCGGATATTGCCACCCACGGAAATATAGCATCGTCTCATGGGCATCTTTGACTGATCATCCAAACTAAACCCGTTTCCGGGTGATTTCCACGGCCACGCTTCGAGCAAAGCGCAGGGCGCCAGGCTTGTCCACCGTCACGGTCACCTGTTCCACCCCGGGGCTGGCCAGGCAAATGTCCGCGACTTCACGGGCAAGTTTTTCAACCAGGAAACAGGCGGAACTTTCCACATAGGCCAAGACCCGCTGTTTCACCTCCTTATAGTCGACCGTATCTTCAATAGCGTCAGTCTCTCCCGCTTTGCGCAAGTCTGCGTAAAGAATGATATTGATGTTGATTTCCTGGGGCTTTTCCCGTTCCTCGGGAAAAATGCCGAGGATACAACGTGTGTGAAGATCCCTTATGTAAATCCGGTCCAAAGACGACTCATTCATACATGTGTCCTCTCAAATGTCTCCCGCCGTCCACATAGAGTGTTTGCCCTGTCACGAAGTCCGATTCCAACAGGTACAGCACCGCGCGCACGATGTCCCCGGTGTTTCCGTAGCGGTTCAGGGGATTGCTGGACGCCAGGCGCGCGAGGTAGGCCTCGTCCTGCCCTTCTGGCGGCAATATCAACCCCGGGGCCACGGCATTGACCCGGATGGTCGGCGCGAACTCGACAGCCATCATTTTAGTAAGCGCGTGCAGCGTTTTTTTGCTTATATGATAGGGCACATGCTTTCTATCATAATCCATGACCATCGTGTCAATCATGTTGATAATAGCGCCGGACATGCCCTGGGCGGCAAAGCGCTGAGCAAGCAACATGGGCGCCACGGCGTTAATCATCATGTTTTCCCGCACCGCCGCCTCGGTACTGCCCATAAACTCCATCTCATTAAAAATGGAGGCGTTGTTCACGAGGATATCCACCTTGCCACACGCTTGGATAGCGGTTTCCATGAGTCGCTCAACGTCGTGGGCATCACCCAAGCCGCCTTGAACAGTCGACGCATTCCCGCCCCGGTCCATAATATCCTTTGCCAGTTGTAGCGCTTCCGCCTCCGCACGATTATAGTGTATAACCACATGCGTCCCGCGCTCCGACAACGCCGCGGCAATCGCCGCCCCAATGCGTTTCGCCGCCCCGGTTACCAGGGCGGTCTTTCCCTTCAATGTACCCGATTCCATACTACCCTCCTGGTTGCGACGGACTCCCGGCCAGTTTCCGCACCACTTCCAGGTTGTTCCTGGCGGCCTCAAATTCCGGGGCTATTTCAAGGGCGCGGGTGTAGTGGCGCACCGCTTCCTCATACTGGCCCGCCCCGGCGTGGATATTTCCCATTTCAAGCGGGAAATCCGGATTGGACGGGTCATTCCGGCTCAGGGTTTCAAATTCTTTCAAAGCGCGGTCGGCATCCTCCAGACGCAGCCAGGCATGGGCAAGATTGACGCGCGCCCGGATGAATTCGGGCTGGAGACGCAAGGCAGCCTCATAACAGGCCACTGCCTCTTTCAGATCCCCATGCGTTGCGTACTGATAACCCATGCCGTTCAGCAAATCGGCATTTTCCGGGTCAAGGTCAAGCCCCTCCCGATACACCCGGATGCCGCCGTCAAAGTCCCCTGACTGTACCAGCAGATTGCCCAGGTTAGCCCGTGCCAACCCATAATCCGGGACATATTCAAGGGCACGACGGAAAAGATCCACGGCCTCTTCCGTTTTTCCCTGTTCGGCATACAGCAGTCCCAGGTTGTTAAGCACACGCACGTCTTTCGGCACCCGCCCCAATACAGCCTGATACTGCGCCGCAGCCTCCGCTGGTTTTCCCGAAGCGGCCAGGTGAACCGCCAGATTATACGCGTATTCCGGGTTATCCGGGGCGTGTTCCAAGGCTTTCCTGAAAGCATCAACCGCACCCTCATGATCCCCCGCGCGCCCCAGCAGGTCTCCGAGATTGCTCCATGCCAGCACGAAATCCGGGTGCGCTGACACAGCTGCGTGATAGTGGGCCCGCGCGTTTTCCAAGTCGCCCTCCTTTTCGAGCAGCACCCCGAGGTCATTATGAGCCCGGCTGTCTTCCGGATTCAGGCGCAACGCCTCCTCATAGGCCTCTCTGGCCTCCTGAACGCGCCCGTCGGCGGCTAACACCACCCCAATGTGAAAATACAGATCCTGCCGATACGGAACGGGTTCCCGCTCCGTGCCGAGCGCCGCACGCAACAGTTTTTCAGCCGGGGCGTATTCCTTCTTCAGCGCCAGCGCGTGGCCGATCCGGAAAGGCATATACAGAGAGTACGCTTCCTGTAGTATCCGTTCCGCCTCCGCCTTCGCCTTTTGCACTTCGCCCGCCCGCAGCCAGGAATCCGCCCGCGCGTAATGCCAACGGGCCTTGTCGGGACGATAAGAAACAAATTCGAGCGAGGCGAAACACAGCAGCAACAGGAAAAGTGCCATGAGGGCAACGGCGGCTTTCAAGCGCCTTTCACGCAGGATTTGTAGGAAACGATACAGTCCATAGGCGCCGATGAGGAAAAAGAATCCGGCCAGCGGATGGCGCGCCCGGGCATTGACAAAAAAGGGTAGAAAAGACACCCAGTATGTGAGCACAAGTCCGTAAATCAGAAGGAGCATGTCCCGGGCGGACACACGCGCTTCGTCCCGTTGCCAGGGAAGATATTTCTTAAGCCAGTCGCGCGCAAGCAGAACCGTCCCGAACAGAAACAAAGCCAGCACATAAGGGAACCCCGGCAGTAATTTCAGCGGGGCATAATGGGCTTTTTCGTAATGGACCACCTTGTTTTCCGTGATCTCCCATGGCGACCAGAACAACAGGGCTTTCTTCAGCGTCAGCCGAAGAGCGGCCTCGGGATTTTCCCCTATCCACGCCAGGGCCTTGCGCATGAATATGGTAGAGGCCTCCGAATGGGTCAGGTTCTCATTGCCCACTTCCCGCCCCAGTCCCTGAACAATGCGGTCATACTCCCACACGGAAAACTGGCCGCTCCCTTCCAGTTCCTGCAAGTAGGGCGTCCAGGAGGTGTGCCCGTCGGAATATTCGCTGTTGCCGATGTGCAGGTTTTCCCCGAAATAGGTGGAGATGGGGACGAACTCTCCGGACACGACATAATTCCGCACCGTCACCGGCGCAATGGTGAGCGCGGTGGCACAGGCCAGGGCGGCCCAGGCGGCGGCAACAGCCTTAAGTTGCCTCTCCCGCCAACCCACCCACAGCAGCCAGGCAGCCATTACCGGGCCGTAGAGCAGGATGTTGGGACGCATCAGCGCGTAACACCCCGTAATCACACCTGCCAGCAGTATCCATTTCACCGACCAGCTTTCTTTCCACCGGTACAGAGCATGTAACAGGCAAGGCAGCAGAAACACAAAAACGGCGGGGTCATTAACCTCTCCCTCATAATAGATAAAGCCCCAATAGGTAGCCATGAGCGCCGCCGTAATAAGCCCGGTCCCGTAGCTGAACATCCGTCCGGCGAAACGGTACATAAGCACGATGGAAATCAGCCCCAGGATCACATTAAAGATTCGCGGTGCCAGGTAACCGCCCCCGCTGAAAAGATGGATCACCGACAGCAGGTAGGAATAGGCCGGCGGCCGGTAATAAGGAGTTGTGGCGATTTTCGGGTCGTTCCGGCCTTCCGGCAGAGTCCAGTCACCAGAAAGAATGGCACGGGCATGATAATCCTGCACCGCCATGTCTTGGCGCAATTCCCTGAAATCGGGCGCATGGATCACCCCAGCCAGGTACCACAGCCGCAATACAACGGCCAGCACCAGGATACCCGCCAGCCATGCAGTGCGACCTGAACATTTATTAATCGGTGGGTTCAACCCGGCACCCTTTCTACTGCATACATCCATCCACTACATTGTCGATGCATAGTGTCGCCAGCCCAAAGTGTATGGGGCCCAGTATAGCAGGAATCACCCTCATCGTGAAGAAGGGATACCACGCCGCAGGGCCGGTCGCCCCACCCCGAATGCGCTGCTCAGGCAATACGCACCAGTACAAAACGCGCAAGCCCTTCCAGAGACTGCCTGCACGCCGACATGGAAAGAACATCCAGGTGTCCAATCGCACTCGCGATGTAGGCCTCAGCCCGTTCCTGAACCGTTCCGGATATCCCCAGTTGCCCGGAACGCTCCATAATCCATTCCCGGTCGGATTCCCCCAGTTCTCCTCCAGTCAGGGCCTTCAAACGCAGCCTTTCTTCGTCGTTCATACGACGGCGCAGCAGGACAATCGGAAGGGTATGCTTTCCTTCGGCCACATCGCCGCATCCCGGTTTCCCGAGTACAGACGACGGCTGGGTAATATCAAGCAGGTCGTCAATGAGTTGAAAGGCAATTCCCAAGTCGATGCCGAACTGGTAGAGGGCATCCGCCTTGTCCGGGGAAAGCAGCAGGGCCGGTCCGGCGCAAACCGCCGCGAACAGGCTGGCCGTTTTCGCGTCCGCAAGCGCGATGCAGTCATTTTCATCCGCCGTAACGTCATCCTTACCGAAAAAACGCAGTTCGCCCTCGGCCATGCGGCGCATGGCCTGCAGCGCGGCGTTCAGCAATTCCGGGCATGAATATTCCAGCAACATTTCAAAAGAACGCGCCACCAGGTAATCGCCCCCGAGCACGGCGGCATGATCGTCCCAAAGCACGTTCAGTGCGGACCGACCCCGGCGCAGCGAGGCGTGATCTACCACGTCATCATGGGCCAGCGAGGCGATATGAATCGCTTCATACGCGGCGGCAAGCCGGGACATGCGTACCAGATTCCGCTCTCCCAGGGCGCCCGCCGTAAGCAGGCACAGGGCGGGACGCAGCAATTTCCCTCCGGCGGCGGCCTCCCCGTTCTGGTCGTCTGTAATATTCACCAGTTGGAGGACATCCGTCCACAAACCGGCGACGGTTCGACGCACTTCGGCAAGAGCGGGCGCGATGGGGTCATATAGACTCGATAAGGTAGTGGCATCCATAAGGCGCAAATTGTAACATACTGCCAAATATCGCCCAAAATAACAATGCGGAATTAACTTTGAAAATCGTTCTAGGTCTGTGCAACGCCCGCGATCCTACCGCGTGGCAGGGTGCGGGTTTCGATTATTCAACTTCCCAAAACTTTCAAAGCCTTTATCTCCGGCAAACCCTGTATTGAAAGCAAATACAATCGTGTCATATAGTACTCAAATACGCAAAAAAGAGGATGTTGAATGCTCGATAGACTCAAAACATTCACGTGCACACGTCGTGAAGCCTTGGCTGCAGGCGGAGCCGCATTTGCATCGGCGATTGCGACAACTTCCGGGTGCTTCCCCAATCCTTCAAGACAATCTGAAGAAAACGCCTTGCCAAACATTGTGGTGTTTCTTTCTGACGCGCTGAGGGCAAATCATCTTGGCACTTACGGTTATTCCTTTCCCACCAGTCCTTGTATTGACGCAATGGCCCGGACAGGCATAGTCTTCGAGCGTTGCTATTCTCAGGCGCCATGGACAAAACCTTCAATAGCCTCATTATTCACAGGATATTTGCCATGTGTGCACCAGGCTGTTCTTACATCATGGGATACAAGAAACCTTTCGCACTGGGATTCTAATAATCCCTTGGGCTACAAAATACAATCTCTCCGTGAAAACTTTCCCACCTTATCCGAAATACTCAAGAACCAAGGCTATTCAACAGCCTTATTTCAAACATGCCCGCATTGCCAACGTGAATTCGGCTTTGGTCGGGGCTTCCAGCACTATCGATATGTACCTGCGGAGCCGCCAGAAAATCAGGTAAACGCAGTCATTGAATGGCTACACGCCACATCACACCATCCGTTTTTTGCTTTTATTCATGCTATTGATCCGCATGGGCCATATATTCCCAAAGAATCCTTTTATTACGATCTATTCCGTGAATCACCGGAAGAATCCCAGAAAAAATTGAACCCGCGTGATATGGATATTATTCAATCTTTTCGAATGCATTATGAAGCCCACGCAAGCGACTTTAAAAAGAAAATTATGAATGACCTGAGCCCCGCAGGAATAGATTATTTAATAAAACTCTATGATGCGGAGATTCGCGGAGTAGACTATCATTTCCGAAGACTACTGGATACGTTAGCGCTTCTGGGGATCGAAAACAATACCATCGTGGTTTTTATGGCAGACCACGGAGAGGCTTTCGGAGAACACCGTTTTTTCGCACACAATAATGCGCTCTATGACGAAGAATTACATGTCCCGCTGATCATTCGTTTAGGGAACAAACCCCTTGGAGTACGCGTACCCTGGCACGTTAACCTGTATGATTTATTTCCTACATTAATTACACTGGCTGGGGGTTCACCCCCTGACACCGTGCAGGCAAAAAGTCTTTTAACAAAAGAGGGAAAATTAAACGTCACTGAACACCGGCCCATTAACGCTTATTTCGACAAGAATGAATCCGATATGAATAAATGGCAATTCTGTCATATTGAAGGCGGGTATAAAGTCTATGACCTCGGAACCGGGCAGACCGCCGAAATATACGATCGTACTAATGACCCCAAGGAAAAAGTAAATCTTATCGATGAAATCCCGATGGCCTCTGAACTACTGGCAAGTACGGCCACTTTCAGAGAAAAACATCGCCAGTTGAGTCGTACTTTTGGCGAGCCCCAGTACATTGGGACTGATCAAGGTACTGTGGAAGAACTGCGCTCCTTAGGATATTTATAGCCCTGCTATATCGTGAACATTCAACGTAGGCAAGATTGTGCGCATAGTATCAGTATCTCAGATTTTGTTTTACGGCACTCCGATTAATGTCAACCCACAAAAACCATATGTTGATTGTATATTTGTAATATCTATATAAAACAACATTTTATTTCGTAATAATCGACGGGAATTTTACTGACATCATTTTCTCATCGGTAGGCAGCGCACTAGGCGCCGTCACATCCCCAATCCGCCGTCTACGGGAATGACGGCTCCCGTGATGTAGGCCGCCTGATCCGAGGCGAGAAAAGCGATGAGTGGTGCGACATCTTCCGGCAGTCCTGATCTGCCAAGGGGAATGCGCTTAAGGGCTTCCTCGCGCATAGCGGGCGTCATATCAGCGGTCATGTCGGTCTCAACTAGGCCGGGTGCCACCAGGTTGACGGTGATATTGCGAGGGGCCAATTCACGGGCGCAGGCCTTGGTGAATCCGATCAACCCGGCCTTGGCCGCCGCATAATTGCATTGCCCGGCCTGACCATGAATTCCCACAACGGAACCGACAGTGACAATCCGTCCATAACGCTGCCGGACCATACCTCGGGACACAGCGCGGCACAAATAGAAAACACCGTCCAGATTGGTGCGCAACACCTCGTTCCATTGTTCATTTTTCATCCGTATCAGGAGCCCGTCGGACGCCATACCGGCATTGTTGACCAGGATATGCACTGCTTCGAAGCGTTTCTCCACGGCCGCCACCAAAGACGCCGTTTGTTCGGGATCACTTACATCACAGGCATATCCAACGCATACCCCGCCGATGGCCTCCGCCGCGGCGAGAGCGCGGGCCTCGTCCCGTCCGCAAATAGCCACCCGGGCGCCTTGGGCTGCGAACAACGTGGCGCAGGCAAGGCCGATCCCCCGGGTTCCTCCCGTGATCAATGCGACTTTGTCTTCCAGAGTATTCATGCCTTAGCTCTCCTGGAGTGCGGCAAACGCCCGGCACAGTTCCGGTGTGCATCCCGCGTGCACCATGGGACCTCCGGGCACGCGTTTCGCCAGGCCCTGCAACACCGCCCCAGGCCCCGCTTCCACGGCCTTACGTCCGGAAATATATTCCATGACGCGCGTCCATTGCACAGGGCGGTAAAGTTGTTCGGCGAGAAGAGCGCGAATGCGACAGGGATCCACTTCGCACGTTCCCGATACGGACGAAAGAAAAGGTATGGTGGGTGCCGCAACGGGGATATTCTCAAGAAACCTCGCTAAGGCGTTCCCGGCAGTTTCCATGTAGCGCGAATGAAAAGGGCCAGACACCGCCAGCGGGATCACTCGCTTCGCACCGGCTTCTTTCAGACAGGCTTCGGCTGTCTCAAGCCCACGGCGGGTTCCTGATATAATCGTCTGGGCGGGGCCGTTATAATTCGCCACCTGGGCCTCTTCCGGCAGTACCTCCTCCACTCGGTCCGCAGACAATCCGAGAACGGCGGCCATGCCACCTTCCGGAACATCAGTGGACATCAGTCTCGCTCGTTCCTGAACAAGGACCAGCGCGTCCTTAAACGAAAGGGCACCACAAGCGACCAACGCAGTAATTTCACCCAGGCTGTGACCCGCGCACAGGGCTGGAGACACACCTAGGAAATTCAGGAGCGCGGCGGCGGCTGTTTCGGTGCATAGCAGGGCGGGCTGGGCATAGCGTGTATCGTTCAGGGATTCCTGGGCGCCGTTCAGAATGATGTCGAAGACATCTCCGGGAAGAACCTCTTCCGCAATGCCGAAAAGGAATTTTGCCTCACTGCACGACTCGCGGAACACCGCTGCGGTCCCGGCCTGCTGGCTGCCCTGGCCGGGAAATAGAAGAACCGTCATCTTTTTCTCCCTTGGCGGTCAGTGTTCCACGTGAACGGCTTCCGCCTCCGCGGCGACCGTCTGCGGCGCAAAAGGCGCTTCAGGCAGGTCCGCACAATCACAAACCCCGGTCGCGCTTGATTCCACCGCACGCAATTTACGAATGTTTTCGCGGATATGTTCTATCAGGTTGGTTTCGATGGCGGTACGCGCGCCGTTGATGGCATTTTCCACCGCCTTCGGCGCGCAGGAGCCGTGGAGAATAATTACCGTGCCGTTAATGCCCAGCAGAGGCGCGCCCGGGTACTCATTCGGGTCTACCTTCTTTTTCATCTGGTACAGGGCTTTGCGCGCGAGCACGGCCCCCAATTTGCTCATGGACGTGCTCTCAAACGTTTCGCGGATCATCTTGCCCATGAAGAAGCCCACGGCCTCGGTGGTCTTGAGAAACAAATTGCCGATGAACCCGTCGCATACGACCACGTCCGCCTTGCCTTCGGTCATGGCGCGGGGTTCCACGTTGCCCACAAAGTTCAGGTGCGTCGCCTTGGACAAGATGGAATAGGCCTCCCGCGCAATGGCGCCGCCCTTTAAATTTTCTTCGCCAATATTCAGCAGCGCCACTCGGGGATTGTCCACGCCGAGAGCGTAACGGGAATAGGCGATTCCCATTTCGGCAAACTGGCACAGTTGACGGGCGGAACAATCCACATTGGCGCCAAGGTCCAGCAACACAGCCCGCCCCTCCAAAGTCGGCAGGGTCTGGCTGATGGCGGGACGCGACACGCCTGGAATAGGGCCAAGCACCGTACGCGCGGCGACCATGACGGCGCCGGTATTACCCGCGCTGATTACCGCTTGGGCCTCCCCCTGCTTAACCATGCGCATGGCAACCAGCAGGGACGACTGCTTCTTGTGGCGGACGGCCATCACCGGCTGTTCATGAGAACCGATCACCTCGGGCGCATGGCGCACTTCAATATAGCCGGTTTTAGGATAAGCCGCCAGTTTGTCGCGCAACAGTGTCTCATCGCCGACCAATACAATCTCAACGTCCGAATTCAGACTGGCGTGCACCGCCCCTTCCACTTCGACATCGGGCGGGGCGTCAGTGCCCATTGCATCCACAGCTATACGCACGGTATATTTCCCGGGAGGCGGCGGTGTCAGCGGCTCCCTGCGCAACGTGCGCGCCGCACCTTACATTTCGCCTCGAATTGAATCCTAATCGTTTTCAGGCTTGACTACGACACGCCCCTTGTAGAAACCGGTTTTGAGACAAACGCGATGAGGCAGTTTGGCTTCTCCGGAATCCGGACACTCGATTACATTTGACGCGGACAGCGCGTGATGAGAACGGCGCATGCGCTTTTTCGTGCTTCCAGTACGTCTTTTTGGTACAGGCATTGTGCTTACTCCTTCTTTTTATCCGGGGTCAATTCCGGAAACAGTCGCGCGAGCGCGGCCAGACCGGAATTGCCGCTATCTTCCAGCGTATGGGCGGCTGCGCACTTGCAGTTGCCCTTGTTCAAATTCACTCCGCAGCGGGGGCACATGCCCCGGCATTCTTCACCGCACAGGAAACGCGAGGGCTGGGCGAGGACCAGTTCTTCCCATACGCACGGAGCCAGGTCTATCTGGGGCGCCTGGTCCGCCTGTTGCGACCTGCCGGCATCGCCATGCAATTCATCCCCGGAATCTTCCAGTTCTGAAGCCTGTCCCAACTCCGAATAAGCGCCCAAGGCGTTTCTACTAAAAACCCAGGACACCTCCAATGCCACTTCAATTTGCGCCGGCTCCAGACACCGATAACACGCATCCGCGAAAACACCCCGTATGACGCCGCGAAATAAAAAGGTATCACCAACTGGCGTGAAGCGCCCGGAAACCGTTACTTCACGAATCGGCAGAATGCTGGTGGCGGGCGGTTGAATGTCTGAGACAGGCGCGCACGCGGAAAACGCATACCCTGTCTCACCTATGGCGGAGACAGGAATCTTAAAGGTGTTCATGGATCCACATCTTTCACTGAGGCGTGACGCTGTCTTTAGTGTACCAAAAACACGTTACAGACTTCAATTACACGCGCCAGGGTTTCAGGGGGATTCAGTCCCGACGAAAGCAACTGCAGCAACATCAGGGCGTTCGGGCAACGCGACCACTACGCCAATAGGGTGTTTTATCCGGTTCGCGGCTGTCACGGCTGGCAGTGCGGCAATCTTGGGCATGCCTGAACGAACCACCACGAAATGCCTTGGTGACACCCGTGGCAGGCCCCGTCGGATTGGTCATGGCCCCGCCGGAGTAATAGGTTGAGGAATACCAGTCCTGGCATGTATCCCAAACATTGCCCGACATGTCGTAAGCCCCCACTGGACTTGGACTGTCAATGGTAGGCACATTACCGTTCGGGCTGATGTTCACGCCGTCAAACCAGCCGACCGGAGAGGTATAAGGGAGTTCCGTAAGGCCCAGCGGGTTTACATAGGGTCCGTAGGGATGATTACCATAGTTGCAGCGGGCCTCACTCAGGGTATCATTGGTGTACCCGTAAATCCAGTGCCTGTTGCCGTCCCAGGCCGCAGCCCGCTCCCACTCCGCTTCCGTCGGCAGCCGGTAGCCGCCAGACTGGGGCGGCGGCGTGGTCAGCGGCCAGTTCGCCGAGTCCATGTCATAGCAGGGCGTCAATCCCTGCCATTCGCTCAACCAGTTGCAGAACGCCGCATGGCCAAACCAGGAGGTGCGAATCATCGGGTGAGTGTCCATCGAATAAAGGGTTCCTTCAGGAAGGCCAGCCTTTGTTTTAGAGATGAATGTTCCTTCTACAAACTGAATACTACATGGTGGTTCCCAATCCGGCAACACCATCGCAACAAGAATCTGCAGATTGCCGCCACCGTAGATGTCGCCCGTTCCCGTCCAGGGAAAGCCATTATAGGTTTTTAAGTAGCCCTTCGCCAGCGCCCAATTGAGTACATCGCAGAACTGCTTGTTGGTCGTCTGGTACTTGGCGATTTCATAAGCGTCAAGCGTAACCGGGTGCACAGGCAGTTCGCTATAGGAACCGTAAAAGGCATCATCCCCGATATCCGTCCGACCCATGTCAAAGGTCCCCGCCGCGACAGGAAGCATTTTTGGTTCCAAAAAAATAACGTCGCTCGCCACGGCCGATTCGCCGCTGCCGTTCCTTACCTTGAAGTATACAGTGCGCGGCCCCACGCCCGGGGAAAGCGAAAAGGCTGGAGACGGCGCGTAGGGCTGCCACTCAGATCCGGTAAAGGTTTCGGATTCGGAAGCCAGGTATTCGAACGGAGTTCCCGTACAGCCGTTGTCCAGGGTTACCAGGATATCTCCCGTCGCATCCGCGCCGGCATTGATGGAAAATGTCGAGATAACAAGCCCCGTGGCAAAGGTGGTTGTAACGGTCCGATCCGCTGTTAGCGGTGTCGTTGTATAGGAACCGGACTTTACGCCTTCCTCACTGTCCATTACGCTGTCTATATACCATCCGGCTGCCGGGCTTATGGTGATAGTGCTCGCATCACCATGATTCACCACCGCCGGATCGGCGGCGCAAATGCCGCTTCCTTCAGAAATGCAAGTAATGGTATAGATATTGATAGCAAAACTCGCCGTAACGGTAAGGCTGCCGGTAACCCCGCTATCCTGGCGGGAGGGCGTCGTTACGCCGTCGCTCCAGGCGACGAAATGATACCCTTCGTCCGGCGCCGCCGTAACTGTTTCGCCATCCTCGCCGTGGTTCAGGGTTTGCACCGTTGTGCCAATGATGTAACCATGTTCACCCGCCGCATATTGCAGTGTGTGGACAATATTTTCATCATCGGCCGTTACGAGAATACTCGCGTCGGGAATTGTTTCTTCGGGATAATCAGCGCAAATGTCCCAAACAATATGTCTTCCTGTTCCCGGCTCGACATTTGCGATGTCGCCTGAATAGTGTCGGATGGCATGCACGTAGCCATCGGAACCATTGTCTTTCGACAGGGACAGCACAACATCGCACGGGGCGTTTGCGGTCAAATCATAATAGATATCCACCCTGGTGCCAAGTGCCCCGTTCGGGCTTTGGGTCATGGTCACGTTGGTGACCGCCGGGACCTGCGCAAAAGCGGGCGCGCAGCCTAGGACCGGAGCAAGGCAAAAAACAAGGAACAGGGAGCGTTTTTTTGATCCCGCAATTTTCCACGAATCATGGCGGCGACGCAGAAGCAACATTCCTGCGGCCGGCAGCATTAAAGAAATAGGCAACCAATACAAGGGCATCCCCTGCGGGTTGGTGATAATTTCCAGCGCGGTGTCATCCACAGATATGCCCGAATTACCCGCCAGATCCTCGCCGGACAATTCTATTGTGGCCATGCCCGGCACATCACCCCGCTTTACAGTATACTGATAGGTATAGTTGTGGTATGGATCTTCCCCGACATACGTGGCCATGTTGCCATTCACCAGTACTTTCGGGGAACCTTTCAATTTTTCCGACACGGAAAACTTCAATACCACAGGTAGGCGCACCCAAGCCTGCGGCGGCAGAACTGTCACTCCTGAAAATACCGGGACCGTTCCCAGTCCCTCGAAGGACGCCGTATTCGCGGCCGGGTTAATGAGATTGCCCAAGGCGTCCTGCACACCCGATGCTGTAAGTGTAAGCGAGGCGCCGTCGCGCATTTCGCCGGCCGCCCAATCGAGTGTAAACGCTGCCGGGCCACCTGATGCCCCGGAAGGCGAGGCATCCAGCGTTCCCGTACCCTCTCCCGATATCGCATAGTTATCCGATGTTGTCGAGCCGGGCGTAAGCAGCGCTTCACTGAAGGTCACCGACACGCTATTATCCGTAACAGCTTCCGCCGATTGCAGCACGGGCGAAACGGTCTCCAGCAGCATTGCCGGCGTGGCACCGCTGCCAGTAACGGCTACGGCGTTGTACGACATGGACAAAAAGACCATGAAGGCCATGCACACCGTTTCTATCAGCGTCAAGGTGTTGTTGCTGACTGCAGGATGTAGCATGATTTCTTTCTCCTTATTGGACGAGGGCCGCCGACGCGCCAAAGAAGCCGCAAAAAACGCTTTGCACATCAGGCTGATCAGTCAGATCAATCTTATCCGTCCGATCTTACTGATCCGGGATTCCCAATCTGTAGTTACTTGTAAGCGGAATAACGGCAAATGCCTGTACCTAGAGTCCATTGATATTGCCACCGCCGAAACGCGAATTATTTTGTTCGCAGGCCACCCATTCGGTAACCGGGTATTGCGTCCTGTACAGGACAAACTGGACATGGCCGTCCATATAGAGCACGTTCGCGCCACCCGGCACATGATTGAAATTGGCCACCCCTTCTCCGAATCCCCGGTTGCTGGAGGTGATCCCATCGAAACTCTGCGCAAAGGCGTCCCAGAGTATGGGAACCGTGCTTTCAGCAAAGAATTCATCAGTGTCGGAATTGACATCTGTGATAAGAAAGCGATATATCCCTTCTTTCAAAGCGTAAAGCGTAGACTGGCCATTACTGCCCGTCGCGGTAATTTGTGGATAATGACCGTATTGGTCACTGAGGGATGTCGGCCAGAAGGCGTTATTGGGAATGACCGCATCCTGGCAGAAATCCACGACATCGCGCGAATCACCATAGTTCATCTTGAGGTCTTCGATATACCAGCGCCACCCGGCACAGTCACTGTCACCCAGGGTTACATATCCAAGATAAATATAGGAATACGAAACGCTCAATAAATCATCACGCTCCGTGGGAGACAGGGAAAGGTCTTGCTGAATGGCGAGCAGTTCGTCATCCACCCGTCGTGAGTCTGAAGGACAGGCCAGCACGCGTACATCGGACAGGTATTCGGGAAACAGGCTTGCGTAAGATACCATGAAGGAACGCACCCGGGAGGCCTTGGGGGGGAAAGACCCGTTGTGCTCATCCGTGTACATGGCCATGGCAACACCCAGTTGTTTCAGGTTGCTGGCGCAACTCTTGCGCCGTGCCGCCTCGCGTGCGCGCGCCAGCGCGGGCAACAGTATTGCCGCAAGAATGCCGATGATGGCAACTACCACAAGCAGTTCGATCAAGGTGAATGCCGTCTTGCTCCCAAACCGAACATGCTGGCTGTAACCGACAGACCGGCGCCTTGATCGCAAAGTATCAGCCATAGAGGGCTGCCAGAACACCCGCAACGGCCACAACAACAAGCAGGCCGAACAGCGACGCCCCGGAATTCTCCCGGTCTTTCCCGGAGAAAAAGCGTGGCCCCGCCTTGCGGGCGAGCAATAAACCGCCGACATAGATACCACCCGCCAGCGCGCCAAAAAGTACATACGATGAAAGCATAAAAGGCAAGGACGTACGATTATGGTGGGGCGTTGAAGAACCCATCAGGATAACCGCCAGTTTGGGGAGTAGTTTTCCCAGGGAAACGACTATTCCCAAAAATATGCCTGCCAAAACAGATGGATTCTGCTTTAACAGAAGCATCAGCCCCTCCGCGACCCCGGCCGCCAGCATAAAACCGGGCACATCTGCGTTAGCCACAGGGAGCCAGGCATTTACCAAGCCGCCCCCGAGTGCACTAATAAGAAGCCCGCTGCCCCGGTAACCGCTCAGGGCGCGCCCCGCCATCAACGCGGGGAACCAGAACACGACAATATGCCCCGGCAGGCGCATATGACTTGCGTCCGAGGCCACGATGGCCGCGGCAAAAACCAGGATACCGAGAATTGTGCCCACCAATGGCCGGGCAATCGCATAGTTGTGTTCCGGCGCGTAAGACGGCTCCACAATACCCGAGCTCTGTTCTGAAACGACTATTTTCTTTTCTTCCATGCCAACTATTCCTTTTTGTGGAAAAACATCCCCTTTAGGCCTACAGTTTAATGGATTCCCACAGGTCATCTTCCACCTGCCTGACAAACAGCGTTGCCAACCCGTCCCGCAACGCAGGCCTTAGTTTATCATGGGTCTCAATATATCCGGAACTGATTTCGCGGCCGTCTTCGGTCCGGACACGATCTACACCCGCGTCCAAAATATCGTCATACGAAACCCGGCCTTTCAACTCCCTGATGGTCCCGATATGAATATATCTGCCGTCATCGCCCGAAGCGCGGAGGCAGACGCCCGCCAGGGCGCCAATCATGCCACAGGGAGAGCCCGCAAGACTTGTCAACAGAATATCCCTGCTTTGTGCGGCGTTAAGGGCGTCTTCCAGTGGTACTATTTCTATCTGGCAGCGTTTGCCATGGGACAGATTTTCGGCTTGACCCGGCATTGCAACGCACAAGCCGGGATCGCTTCCTTCCGGGCACTGGGGCCGAACAAAAGCCGCCACCCCTTCAAAAATCGATTGCCGCTCCGATTCCGGCACATCCACTCCAATCACATTGGAACTGTTGTTGGCCGTATAGGGAATACGCCGGTCATACAGTAGCTGGTGACGCGTGATACCCGTAACGCCATAACCATAGGTATCCCCCAACCATGCCGCCACCTGGCGCGCAAGGTGGCCGGTGCCCCGTGTACCCGGCATATCCGTATCGTCCAAACCAACGTATAACATGCTTACCTTTAAAATAGGATGTCCACACCCAAAATGTTCATCAAAACCATAACTCTGGGAATACTCAAAGCAACAAGTCTTTCTATTTAACCGATTGCACAATGCGAAAGCCGCGTTTATACGGGGTTTTATCTGGGGGACGTTTATCCCGTTCCGCAGAACGGCAACTACCCGCCAGGTCTTCAAAGGACCCACCTCGGAAAACACGTTCAGTGCCTGCAGCGGGTCCTGTCGGGTTCGTTTGGGCTTCCGCTGCGTAAGGACCATACCAATCGTGGCACCATTCCCATACATTTCCTGACATGTCATAGACCCCGGACGGGCTCGCGCCATCAACAGTCAACACTCCACCGTTAGGACTGATATTGACACCGTCAAACCAGCCGACCGGTGCTGTAAACGGCCGAACTGCAAGACCCAGCGGATTCACAAGCGCCTCAAGGTAAAAGTTGCACCGGGCGGCGTCCAAGACATCACTGGAGCATCCGTAGACCCAATGCTTAACGCCGTCCCAAGCTGCCGCACGTTCCCATTCCGCCTCCGTGGGCAGTCTGTACCCGCCCGCAGCCAACGCGGAAGCATCCAGATCCCAGCCCTCCGTTGCCATATCATAGCAGGGTGTCAGCCCATGTATTTCATTCAGCCAGTTACAGTAAGCCGCCGAACCATACCAGGAAACCGACAGCATGGGATGGTTTCCCATGGAATAACTGGTTATTTCGGGAAGTCCCATTCGCGTTTTCGGATAGAACGCCCCGTCCAAATACTGTATGTTACATTCAATACGTTCCAAATCTACCAGGATGTAGGGTTCGCCACTAACAGCATAGATACTGCCGGTACCCAGCCAATCCTCGCCAGTCGCGTCTTTCAGATAACTTTGCCCAAACGCCCAATTAAGTACATCACAGTATTCCTGATTTGTCACCTCATATTTGCCAATCATATAGGCGTCCAGAGATACCGAATGCACAGGCAATTCATCGGTTTGCTCCTCTTCCCCTTCGCTTTCCCAAACATCTGTCCATGGGTAGGGACGACCCATGGTAAAGGTTCCTGCAGGCACCAGCACCATTTCCGGGGCCTCAATTTCCCCTTCCTCTTCGCCTTCCCCTTCCACGAGCAATTCCCCTTCGCCTTCAGGCAACTCCTCACCCTCGCCCTCGACAGCAATCTCCCCTTCACCTTCCGGTATGCCTGTTATCAAGCAAACGGTAAGATTACCCTCTATGATTTCTGTAGTTGCACCTTCTTCCGTAGCACTGACAATCACAAACTGATTATCCACGCCCTGATCCGTTGCCAGCCACCCAAAACGACACCCTTCCGTTTTGCCACCCGCGGACGGCATAGGCCGAATGTTAATATAAATCGGTTCCCCGGTTAAGGCAAGACACGGCGGGTCCATCTGGGCTGTATAGGAATATACAGGCAGTTCACCCTCATCCGTGATAACAGAGAAGTTAGCCGGCACCCGCGACGGCTGGATATTATTCCATCCACACGTTTCCTCATATAGCCCTATCGATGCATTCCAAGTTGAAAGGGATATAGCAAATGCTCCAAGATCACCGGCACACGGACGGTTCTCTGCGCCACATTCAACTCCCCACCAGTGAACACCATAAACGTCTTCGCTCAAATATACATCATCATCAGTTGAAACAACATCCTCGCCCAAATCAACGATAAGGTTGTCCAAAGCCAAAATACCACCCGTCAAGTCTGTGAAGTAATAATCTGAAACGGACAGGCTTGCGTTCTGTGAAAAAACGGTATCTGGCGGGCAATCTAAAAGTGGTTCTGATTCTGCTTCACCTTCCGGTGTCGCTTCACCCTCGCCTTCACCTTCCGGCATCAATTCACCCTCGCCTTCCAACGGGAACTCCCCTTCTTCAGGCGCTTCGCCCTCACCTTCGGAGAGGACTTCGCCCTCGCCTTCGGGCAGCACTTCACCTTCACCTTCGGGTAGCACCTCACCTTCACCTTCGGGTAGCACCTCACCTTCACCTTCCAGCATCATTTCGCCCTCGCCTTCTGTGATACCTTCTCCTTCCCCTTCCACTCTCATCTCCCCCTCTCCCTCCGGGTATTCTTCACCTTCGGGTATCTCCTCCCCTTCTCCTTCAATTGCGGTTTCTCCCTCTCCTTCTGCTTCCCCCTCCCCCTCTTCAGGGTTGCACCCTTCACACCCCCGGCAACCGTCATTCTCGAGTGCCTTGATGAACACATCCCGCGCCTCATCATTGAGCGAGGGACACCCCGTCAAAAAGATTACCGACAGGGCAAAGGCGACAATCATAATCATCGCATTGCAGACCACTCCTGTATTAAAAAACATTCTTATCCGCTTGTATGTGAAAGACAACATAATTACACTCCTTGCCTCAAATCCTGACCATGAATGATCTGCTACGCACCAATGGCATACGATGCGAAAAAAGATTTACTCCTGCATTTTCAACGGATATTACACTACCGGAAAGCGCGGTGCATGCCGAGGACACACAATTCCTGGGCAATGGATATGCATAAAGGTACATATCCAGAGTATACAGGACATGCACTCTGTTTTCAACGCCTTAACAGGAAAACCTCAACAGGAAGGGGATACCTGAGAAACCATCAAAGCACCCATATCTTTGTACGTGCGCCTTCTTCCACCCCTGCAACCTGAGGGGGAATAACCATGAATCCAAACGACGAAGACAAGGCGGAAATATGGGCGGAACCGTGGTAGGGGGCGGGTTTGACGGTATCCTCATCCACCCGCAAAACTGGCACCCAGGCCGCGCGTCCGGTCCTTTTCCGAGTGTAGGCGTCAGAAAGGACGCACCAACGCCAGGGCGCTTTGAATACATGGCCCATCAACGCATAGAGAAAGGGTTTCACCAGAATTTCACATTGCAGAAAAGTGGAAACCGGATTTCCCGGCAGGCCAAAGCAAAACGCATCGGCGCCAACACCGAAAGTTGTAGGTTTTCCGGGACGCATCGCCACGGCTTCAAAGATCAGTGTTAACCCGTTCCGGGCCATAACACCCGGCACAAAGTCATAATCGCCCATGGAAACTCCGCCTGAAAAAAGCACAACATCGTTTTCCACCAGGGCGTGTTTCATTATCCGGTCCAGATCGTCTTCCACATCCCCGACAATGCCGTAATAGCGTACTTTCGCGCCAGTTTCTTCCATCTGGGCGCAAATCTGCCAACTGTTGCTGTTTCGAATTTGACACGTTCCCGGTTTATGTTCAGGCTCGACCAGTTCACTGCCGGTGGCAATCAGGCCGACCCGGGGCCGTCGAATCACCTTGGGAGCGGCGTATCCGGCCGTGGCCAATAACGCAATATGGCGGGACTCCAACAACAGGCCCCGATCCAATAGTTTGTCCCCGCAACGCAGATCCTCTCCCTGAATGCAAATATTGGCTTCCTCTACAGGCCCGATAATAAGAACCCGGTCTTCTCCATCCGTCGTACAGTGTTCTACCATAACGACCCAGTCGGCCCCGTTCGGGATCTTGGCGCCGGTCATGATCTTGGCGCACTCGCCGGGCCCGATATCCTTTTGCGGCGCCACGCCCGCCTGGATGACTTCAACAACACGCAACGGGCCGGGCAAATCCTCTTTGCGGCAGGCATAACCGTCCATGGCCGACTTATCAAAGGGAGGCATGTCCATATCAATAAGAATATCTTCGGCCAACACCCGTCCGCGGGCTTCTCCCAGCGGAACAGCTTCAGCCGACAGCACGCGCGCACGGCTGATAACCGCTTTATAAGCCTCCTCGTAAGAAATCATGGGCTTATTTAGTTCCTTTCCGCGTCAACAGACACCGGGGCATGTTCCGGCGACAAAGTCCAGCGTTTACCCGTGTCCTGAATTCTATTGAAGTCGAATTCAAAAGCATGGCCATTGGATTGCACGATAAGATCTGCGTAGGAACGCACCGATACGGCCGAAGCTTTAATTTTGTCGGAATACTTGTTGGTCACCAGTATAAAAAGTCCGGGCTCCAACGTATGACGAATACTGTTGGACTCGCAAACCACCGGTGCATCCGAGCCGATTTCTCGCAGTAGCGCCAAGGCGCCCTCTTCCGCTTCGGAACGCAGGGTGCGCAGCCAAAACACCCGGTCCGCGCCGGCCGCAAGCAGCCGCTGCGTATCCTTATCGCCCGTCTTCGATGTTTCCTCTGTAATGCAATAGTTCCCCTCCAGGGAGGTGCAGACGCCGCATCCCTGACCGCCCCGAGGACATTCTCCGTTGCGCTCCTGAATTACAGTGACCTTCACGGCGATTACGGGAGCCTTGAATCGGCGGAGCACTTCGCAGGCAAAGGACGTTTTCCCCGCATCACGTTCGGTGGCGCCTATAAGCAGCATCTGGGGAACTTTTACCATAGAAGATTCCGGAAATGATTATCTGGTTGTTATCCAAGGTGTTACGCAGTGGACACGTCAGGTGCCCATCCTCTTTTGCCATTTTTCAAAAGCACGGGTTATGCTCTTCTCGACTTCTCCCTGGAACCGTCCATATTCTCTCCACCAGCGTCTGCCTTCGTCCGTGAGAAGGCTCCGGCCGCCTTCAGCACCGCCCCGGTAGTGCTCCAGGAATCGGATGCCCAATATTTTTTCAGCCTCCCTCAAGTCACCCCAGGCCTTTCTGTAACTAATGCCCAGCATATCCGCCGCCGCCTGGAGAGATCCCGTTTCCTGGATGGCATCCAGCAACTGCCATTTCCCCAGCCCGAATATTCCCTCACCCGACAAGGACAACCAGAGTTTGAAACCGGGACGTACCCGGGTTGTAAGCGGGGCATCCTTCTTTTTCATTTAAAACATCCCAATTGACACTGCCCGATCTTAATTTTGTTGATGTTGCAGGTTCTTCCAATGGTATGCATATCCACAGACAAGTCCGCTGCGATTTTAAAGGCCTCCTCGCAGGGCAAAAATGACGAGCCTTCCCGTTCCCGGATATGCTTCAGAATGGCTTCGAGCACAGCATCTTTGGTTTCCATATCGTGTCTCCCGAACTATCAAGGTTTAAAATACGTTGCACAACGTATCGCGTGCCGTTAGTCCAATCCGAGAGTTTTTCTTTTCCTCTCACTTGGGACCCCGGAACTGTTCCAACCGCGGATACGGTAATAAGCCATTTTCATAGGCTGCAGGGGCACGCGGGTTTTGCTGTCATTTTCAATCTGCGGCTCATCAGTCAGCCGCTTCGGCAGCGTATCATCATCGCCGGTAAGGCCAAGCCGAATATTCAGCAGGCGCTCCAGATTATACCCGCGCTCTCCAATTTCTTTCATTGCGCCGACATTCATTTTAACGCCCATAACGGCAGAAAGCGCCTTGGGGTACGGAAAACCAGGCAATTGAATGGGTAAAAACTTGCCCGGCAGCGTGTTAATCAAATTCACGACAGCAGCGGAATAGGGTAAAATGGAAAAGACCATCTTGGCCACAGGATGATCATAGTTTGAAATCAACCAGGCAGGATAGAACGAAAACAGTGGAAACAGGCAGCATCCGGCTGAGGAAATCGCTTCCATGAGATTCTGGTTCATTACCGTCAAGGCCGCCTTGGCCCCGGTGGTGTAAGGGTTCATGTGCAGCCCCAGGCCTTCCATAAGCACAAGATAGCCGGCGTTAAGATGACAGCCGCCCCGGTTGGCCGTGGCATAACCAAGTCCCTGGCCGACCGCGCCACGCGGTTCGTAGGCCGCCAGTTCAAGGCCCTTTACGTTGATGGCAAAGTCCTTGCCGCCGAATTTTTCGGCCATCCGCTTGGTGCCTTCCGCGAGGATATCGCCGATGCCCCGGCGATACGCGATGTCTTCTATCACTTGCGCCAGTTGCTCCGTATGGCCAAACTGAAGCCCCGAATCCCACAGACCCCGTTCCTGGAGTTCCATGGCAAATGCGATGCTGCCGCCTGCGGTCATGGTATCCATGCCAAGTTCGTCAAGCAGGTAATTCAAATCCAAAATCTGCCTCAGGTTGTTGTTTTCCAGGTTTGACCCCAGCAACCCGATGGTTTCTAGTTCAGGCCCCTTGACTTTCTTGCCGTTCACCTCCACCTGGCGACCGCAATGAATGGGACAGGTTACGCAACCGATGTTTTTTATCAGGTATTTTTCCGCCATGGTCTGCCCGGAAATCATGTCGAAATCCGCAAAGGTGCCCCGCTTGAAATTATGCGTGGCAAGCATGTTGTGATGGTTCATCCGGCGCAGCAGAAAACTGCTGCCGTATTTGGGCAGCGCCTCCCCGGTAAGCGGATGCCCCTTGAGCAGGGCTATCCAACCCTTGTACACCTTTTTCGTGCGCTCCGGATCGTGGGGCTCCATTTTTCGGCTGCCGGATGCTGTGATTGCCTTGACATTTTTCGAGCCGAGCACCGCCCCCATACCGGCCCGCCCCGCCGTGCGTTCCTCGCTGAAAACGCCCGCGTAACGCACCAGGTTTTCACCGGCCGGGCCGATCACCA
>JAAYBJ010000065.1 GCA_012730105.1 Candidatus Hydrogenedentota bacterium | reverse complement strand
GCCAGCACCTCGCAATATTCATTGATGTCTTCGTCCTCAAGCGGGCCAATGGCGATCTTCTTTCCTTCATCACCATTGAGGGACAGGACCATGAGTTTCGGGGCAAGCCGTGCCGCCACTTCCGCCAAGGGGCGCTTGCGGTTGCCCTCGAGCGCTTTCCAATGGTACAGGTTGAAGGAGACGCCGAAATTCGGCCGATCGACCTTTTCCGCCAGGCGCGCAGAGTCTTCCGGGCTTTCCACCCAGAGGTTCACATGGGGATAAGTCGCCACACGCACGCCATAGGGGGCCGCCTTGTCTGCGAGCGCCTGAAGAATGGGCACCGCGTCGGCGTCTCCGGCAGGGTCTGACGGTGGATAGCGTTTACTGTGCACATGGCACCACAAGATGGTTCCATGGTCTTTCAATAGCGGCAGCGCCTCGTCCAGTCCAGGATTATAGGGTTGTTCCGGCGCGTCGATGTCCACGCTGAAATAGATGGTGTACAGTTTCAGCCCGTGTTTGTCCAGCGCGCGCAGCGCCTCGTCCAGGCACTCCAGTTCACGGTGATCATAACCGTCGAAACCAATGTCCGCCAGCACCGCCGCCTGTTCCGCCATGTCAGGTATTTTCTTTTCCATGCTGTTCTTGTAAGCGAAGAAGGGGTGAAAATCTTCCTCGGCCTGCGCGGGCACGGAGACCGCGACTATAAGCAGCAATAGCGGCATCATAAAAACGTTATACATGGTATCTCCTGTTGGAAAGGCGTCGGGCCTGAGACAAGCAGAACTTCAATCGCGCTATCCCTAAACCCTATACCCTATACCCTATACCCTATACCCTATACTCTACATCCACTGCCCGCGTATCGGGCGTGTAAGCAACGTGTTGGCTTCCTCGTCATTGGTGAATCGTTCCTTGTCCGGGTCCCAGGTCAGTTTCCCGCCCCGCTGTATGGCGATATGGGCCATCTGGCCCATGGAACAGGCGCGGTGTCCGATTTCGGCATCAATCATGACCGGTACGTCGTTGAGGATGGCATTGACAAAGTCCTCCTTGTCCGCCCGACGCGGAATGCTGAGAGCCCCCGCTTTCAGGGGCGCCTCAAGTAGAACGGCATCACTTGCGGCCAGGCCGGGCCCGGGGCGCAGCCAGTCCCCGTGAATCCAGCCTTCTTCACCAGTCACCTTGATATAGGCGCCGGCAGGGTCCGTATGGTAGCGCAGGGTCGCGCCGTCGGCGTAACGAAAGTGCGCTTCAAAGGAAGAGAGTACGTTCCAGAGTCCGGAGCCCGGTTCGGGGAAGACACCTGCGCCTTCCACCTCCACCGGGCCAGTACGTTCCGTGTCCAGGCACAGCTGGGCAAGGTCGAGCATGTGGGTGCCCCAGTTGGTGATAATCCCCTCGCAGGTTTCCCGGCAACGCATCCAACCGGGACGCTTCAGAGATTTTGCCGGGTGGACCCGGTCAACGGTGTAGGGCTTTTCGGGCGCCGGGCCGAGCCACATATCATAATCGAGTTCCTCCGGCACCGGCATGGGCGCCGCGCTGCCGCCGGGACCGTCGGCTTCGGGCACACCCACGTCGATATGGATCACCTTACCAACGCGACCGTTGCGCACGAGTTCCGCGATCTTGTGCATGTCCGCGTGGGAACGGCACTCCGTATCGGTTCGGAAGACCACGCCGTGTTCCTTGACAGCATCCGCAAGACGGCGTCCTTCCGCTATGGAAAGCGTCAGCGGCTTTTCGCAGGACACATGCTTGCCCGCCTTTACCGCCGCCAGCGAGATGGGCACGTGCCAGTGATCCGGCGTGGAATTCATGACGGCGTCAATGTCGTCCCGCGCGACCACCTCGCGCCAATCCCGGTACACCGCGCAGTCATTGTTTCCGTAATACCGGTCCACTTCGGCTTTGGCTTTTTCCAGGCGCCACCCGTCGACGTCGCAGAGGGCAACGATGCGCACTCCCGGCAGGCCGAGCAGGGCGGGCAGATTAATCTGTATCGCCTGGCGCCCGAGGCCGATCATGGCCAGCGCAATCGTACCGGACGGTGCGGTTTGTCCCCAAAGTGCGGAGGGAGCGATGAACGGCATAGCGCCCGCCGCGATACAGGATTTCATGAACGTGCGTCGTGTCGAAAGGATGTGTTTCATGGCAATCTCCTTGGTAGGCTGACCGTTGTGGCTCAGACACTTTATCCTGCCGCCGTAATACTACTTCGGGGTCCAGGTAGTTTGTCCCTTCAGATAGTATGGCCTCCGGTAACCGTCCATTTCCAGCACACGCCGGTGTTGATAAAGGGACTATTTTTACAGAACCGCTTGTTTCATCTTATTATAATCGGGAGCGACCGTTGCCACTATCCCCGTGCATTGGTAAGGGCAATCACGGTTTTTCCATTGACACTCACACCAACCCGTGTTACACTCGATATAAGATACATCTTAATCCTGAGGCGGAAAACCGGTGATTGCGGAGTACCCCTCGCATGTTTCATACCATAAGGATTTCAGCGTAATGCATAGTACATCAAAAGTATTACTGATTCTGTCCGTAGCGATTTATTGTATTTCCTTCCAGGCCGGCGCGCAAACCATGCCGGACCAGCAGAGTACGACCGGTCCGATCCCGCCCCCCTCGGTGCTTGACAAAGGGGAGATGAAAATGATCCCGCCCGAGCAGGGCGGCGCATCGCAGATTATCGACGGGGTGCCCGCCTATTCCTGGCGGCACGGGTGCGGGCCCACTGCCCTGGGTATGGTAGTAGGGTTTTATGACGGCCGGGGATTTCCCGATCTGTTTGACGGCGACGCGTCCATCCAGACCTGGGAAGTGCTCACGGGAATCGCCTCGCAAGGCGACGGCGTGCGCGGTGAAGGTGAGCAACAACACTATGAAGATTACGCCCTTCCGAAGGATGACGAAGCACCCGCGGCCATTCCCGACAGTTCCGAAACCTATCCTGACGGCTGTCATGTCAGTAATTCGATCGCGGATTTTATGCACACCTCCTGGAGCGCCGACGGCAATTTGTACGGGTGGAGCTGGTCGAGCATAACCATTTCCGCTTTTACTTCCTATGTGAGCCTCAGGAACCCGGACTACATACCTACCGCCTCCATGTACTGGAAAGGCAACGGCACGTTGACGTGGGCGATTTTGACGGAGGAGATTGATAATGACCGTCCCATGGTGTTCCTGGTGGATTCGGACGGGAACGGCGGGACGGACCATTTTGTAACCGTTATCGGCTATTCCGACGGACCCCCGCAGCAGTACGGGTGCCTGGACACCTGGTTCCCTTATGGCCAGGTGCGCTGGTGTGATTTCGCCACGATGGGGAGCGGTGTGGACTGGGGCATTCACAGCGGCTGGACCTTCAGCATGGAAAATCCGGAGGAAGGCGAAGGGGAACCGTGCCAGGAAAATCCTGAGCAGTGCCCTAAACCGCAGGGCGGCCAATATGTCACGGGAGACGAATTGTGTTTATGCGTGCCCTGTCCTGCTTCCGAGGCTACGGCGTACAGTTGGTCGAAGGATGGAACGCCTCTTAGCAATGGTGGACGGGTTTTTGGCGCTGATGAACGTACCCTCCAGATAATTCTCCTGGAAACGGGTGATTCCGGCTTGTATTCCTGCACCTATGATGATGGTTTTAAAGCCGAGCAGGTCTTTGAAGCGCAGGTTGCCGTTGTGGAACGGGTGCCTGCAATAAGCATGCTGGGCATCATCAGCTTGGTTGCCATCGTTGGGGCCGTCGGCATGCGCTCCGTTAAGCGGAGACGATAACTCCACCAGGGGAAAAGGTGATGACACTTTGGACTGCGCAAGCCGTGCTTGCGCTTTTCCGTTCTGGTTCGAGGCGGTGTTGCGACGGGTATGGTTTGCTTGGGGCTAATGCTGACAAGAAAGCCAAAGCGGCAGCATGGCTGCCGCACTCCAAAGAATCCCGGCTTGGGACATGGAGGGCGTTGCCAATAAAACAGGTCTTACGCATACCCATAGTTCTCTTATTCAGGGATATTTGTATTACTACCCGTTACTTTCTATCATTATTTCGAAGTCCGCCAATTTCTGCTTTTGTTTTGTGTTTTAGGTGCCTTATGTGGTGAGCGTTTGAAATCAACCAGGAGAATGTTCCCATGAAACAGGATCCCCATCGTCCATGCAGCTGCAAGCAGGTCAATCCCGGCGCCCATGAAATCGCGCGGCGCGAGTTTTTGAAGCGGGCCCTGGCGGCAGGCGCGGCAGGCGCACTGGCGTCGCGGATGGGGTACGCGGATATCGAGGCGCTCTACGCTTCGGGCAACGTGGGCGACAAGGCTGCGGTGGAGGCCGCGCTGGAGGCGTGGACAAAACATCTGTGGGACCTGGGCCTGCCCCGGGTATACCGCGAGAAGGCGCTGGAACATATCGCCTTCCCGCTGGGCGGTATCGGCGCGGGGCAGGTGTATCTCACGGGCAGAGGGCGACTTACGGCGTGGCAGATCCAGAACAATTTCAAGACGGATATGTCCGTTCCCGGAGCGTTGTTCGCGGTGCGCACGAAGAACGTCGATTGCACGGTGACCACGCGGCTGCTCGAAAAAAATCCAGACGCGCCCGAGGCCGTTTCCGCCATTGAGGCGGAGTGCGAATATCCCTTCTGCACGCTGCGCTACCGGGACGAGGCCCTGCCCGTGGATATTCAGATGGAAGCCTGGTCGCCTT
The DNA here is from genome assembly GCA_012730105.1 of Candidatus Hydrogenedentota bacterium. Taxonomy (GTDB): domain Bacteria; phylum Hydrogenedentota; class Hydrogenedentia; order Hydrogenedentales; family CAITNO01; genus JAAYBJ01. Next base: position 17,844 of record JAAYBJ010000065.1, on the reverse strand, counting down.
TCGAGCCGCTCAACGCCAAGGATTCCGGGCTGCCCGCGGCATTGTTCACTTTTACGCTGCACAACCGTCAAAACAGCCCGGTGGAAGTGTCCCTGCTCGCTTCGATGCAAAACAAGATCGGCTGGGATGGGTATACGGCGACGCCGGAGGAGGGGCTGTCAGGGTTGGAGTATATGGGTAATGAGAACCGCTTCGAACGGGGAGCACGCGCCGCCCGGCTCCGTTTTCAAACGCAAACAGGAGAGATGCCCGGCATGAGCCTGCCCTGCGCGCTTTACACCCCCGATTTCATCACAGCCCATCTCATGCGGCTCTGTGAAGGATTGCGCGTAGAAAAAGAATTGAAGTTTCTCGACGCGTCTCCGGGGGAATGCGTCCTGTGGCTGGGACCTGGCGAGGCCTATCCCGCCGAATCGGAATATGGCGCGCTACTGGAGCAGATGTCCAAGGGAGCGACCCTGGTCCTGATTGACAACGGCGACGGGATACTACCGCTGCTCTCTTTCGGCGGCGACACAACCGCGGACACGGAGGTATTCGACGATTTTGAATCCAAGTCCTACGCGAACTGGCATGTGGAGGGCGACTGTTTCGGGGACATGCCTGCGGCGGGACGGCTGCCGGGCCAGCAGCCTGTGGAGGGGTACCGGGGCGCCGCCCTGGTCAATACCTTCCGGAACGGCGACGGCACGACGGGAAAAGCAGTGTCCCGCAGTTTCGTCATTTCCAGGAAGTACATTCATTTCCTCATCGGCGGAGGGAGTCAGCCGGACGGGGCCTGCTTCAATTTGGTGATCGACGGCGCGCGTGTTCGTACGGCCACAGGCCTCAACGAGGAACGCTTGCGCCCGATGGTATGGGACGTGTCCGAGTTTAAGGGGCGCGAAGCAGTGTTGGAAATTGTGGACACGGTTACGGGCGGCTGGGGGCATATCAACATAGACCACATCACGTTTAGCGACAGTTCCATGACACCCCTTATGGATGCGGCGCTTCTCCAGGCGTGCCGGGACGCACTACCCTTCTCATTTACCGGCGTTACCCGAGAGACCTCGCCGTCCATGCTGATCCGGAAGGCGGCCGAATTGCGGCTGCCCGAGGCCTGTGCTTCAACGGCGGCCCATCTGCGCTTCACCGACTTTCAATTGAAGCCCGGCGCGGCTGTGCTGGCCGAGGCGGAGGACGGCGCCCCCGTGATTGTTTCCGGGGCCTTCGGCGAAGGCCGCATTATTGTCTGTAATGGCCTGTATTCTCATACCCTGCCCGGTCCGGCCGCCCGTGACCTTGCCGGGACACTCATCGCCTTCGCTCGGGGCGCGGAATACCGCCCCCAGACCGGATGGAGTCGGGATGCCCTGCCTTATGGCACCATGGAGTTGTGCGTGCTGGATGGCGACGGGCCCCGGGCGGTGACGGCGCTACCCCAGTGGGAGGACCGCCGGGCCCTGTGGGGGCTGTTCTCGGGCAAGGGAGATTTTGAAGGTGCGGACTGCCCGCAAGGCCCCGCCGCGTCCGGGCGCACCTGGAACGGGGCGCTGGCGGCCCGGGTTGGCCTGGGCGCCAATGAAACGAAGACGGTTACCTTTGTGCTGGCCTGGCATTTTCCGAACCGCATGCGTGATCATCACTATATCGCGGGCCCCCGGCCGTTCCTGTATGACTACAGGCTGGGTAACAGGTATAACAACTGGTTTGCCGACGCCGGGGAGGCCACCGATTATATAATCAGGAATTACGACCGCTTGTATAAAAAATCCCGCGCCTTTCATGACAGTTTCTACGCCACAACGCTGCCGCGCTGGCTGCTGGACGCGATTACGGCAAACATCGCCAACCTGCGCTCCCCCCTGTACCTGTGGCTTGAGGACGGCACTGTGGCCGCCTATGAGGGCACCGACTGCTGTTGTCCCATGAACTGCACCCACGTGTTCAACTACGTGATGACACCCGCGTTCCTGTTTCCGGAACTCGAACGCAACGTGCGGGAAACGGACCTGCTCGTGCAGATGCATCCTGAAGAACATTATATTCCGCACCGCACCGTGCTGCCCCTGTCCGCGCCCCGGCTGGGCTTTGAAATCGGCGGGCCCCACCACCCCGCGCTGGACGGGGAACTGGGCACGCTCCTGAAGGTCTGCCGAGAGTGGCGGCAGAGCGGCGACACGGAATGGCTGAAGACGCTGTGGCCTTTAGTGAAAACGCACCTGGAGTATCTCATGGCGACCCACGACCCGGATGGCACTGGCGTGATCCGGGGCGAACAGCCGAACACCTATGACACCCACCTCTACGGGAGCAACACCTTCATCGGCACGCTGTACCTGGCCGTGCTGCTGGCAACGGAGCGCATGGCGTCCGTCCTGGGCGATGATGCCTTCGCGAGGCTATGCCGGGAACGGTATGAATGCGGCCGCACGGGCTATGAGGCTGCCTGCTGGAATGGCGAGTACTACTACAACGTCTACGACGCGCCGGAATCACCCGACCTGGACTACAACCGCTCCAACTGCTGGGGGCCCGGATGCCATGCCGACCAGTTGCTGGGACAATGGTGGGCAGATATTCTCGGGCTGGGATACGTGCTCCCGGAGGCACATGTTCTGCAGGCCCTGGACGCCATTTACAGGCACTGCTGGCGCGGACGGCTGGACCTTCCCGAGCACAAGCAGCGCGTGTTCGCGGAGCCCTGGGAACGGGGCCTCTTGAACTGCGCCTGGCCCCAGGGCGGCCGGCCGGAACATCCCATCCTGTACTGTGACGAAGTGTGGACCGGCATCGAATACGAAGTGGCGGCAATACTGATCCGGGCGGGCAGGGTGGAACAGGGGCTGCAGATCATCAAGGCGGCTCGGGACCGCTACACCGGCGACCAGCGCAACCCCATGTCGGAAATCGAATGCGGCGGCCACTACGCGCGCGCCATGTCGTCATACGCGCTGCTGCTTGCGGCGGCTGGCCTGGAATATGACGCGCCCGACAGGCGGCTTGTCTTTGCGCCACGGTTCCGGCCTGAAGCATTTAAATGTTTCTTCACCTTCGCCGACGGGTACGGGACCCTTGCCCAGGAAGACGCGGACGGGGTGCGGACCATTTTGATTCAGCCCGCGCAAGGCAGCCTGGAACTCAGCCAACTGCGGCTTGAGCATGCGGGGAGCGGCGATCCCAAAGTGCGGGTAAAACGGCCCGGCGCGGACTATGCCGTCTCAATGGCATGCGGGCATCTTGACCTGCAGTTCACCCGTCCGCTGACGATAACGAAAAACAGGCCGCTCCGCGTTGAAATATCCATAGCGTAAAAAACGGTATACCACCCCGAAGACAGCGAAGTTCCGCTACCGTTTGAACTGTTCGTCCAAAAACGCGTAAGCCGCCTGGCGCGCTTCGTCGGGAAAGTCATGTTCCGCCTCGGGATACACGGCCAGGACCTGTTCCTCCGCGCCAAAGAGGGCATAGACCGCCCGGGCGCTGTTTACCGCATCGCGCACGCCCGATACTTCGAAGTTGGCATCATGCAGGGGCGCGTTGATGAAGATGGCTCGGGGCGCCAGTGTCCCCAGTACTTCGGTAAAATCGAAGGGCATTTTCGCGGGGTCTTTTTCATACACCTCGGCGATGCGGGGCATGTAACCGTCATGGGTCCATCCGGTCAGATCGCCGTTCATGTATTTCGGGAAGGTGGTGAACCCGCAGCTGGTGATCAGGACACGCAGGCGCGGGTCGAATACGCCCGCGAAAAGGGCGTTATGCCCGCCGAGGGAGTGACCGATACAGCCAAGGCGTTCCGGGTCCACCTCGGGCAGGCTCTGCAGCAGGTCCACCCCGCGAATATGGTTCCAAATACCTTTCATGGTACAGCTGACATAACCCTGTTCGTATAACGCTTTGCGCGCTTCCACATCATCACCGAAGCCCGGGTAATCGGGCGCGAGCGCCACATAGCCGCGTTCCGCGAGTTCCATGGCGTAATTCCGGTTCGGCTTTTCCCCTTCTCCCGCTACAATGCGCTTGCCCAGGGGAGAAGTGGGATGGAGGCACAGCATAGCGGGGCGCCTCTTCTGTACACCTTTGGGCAGAAAGAGAAAGGCGCTGACCGATGGGCCGGGTTCCACCTCGTACCGAATAGTTTTGCGGGTATAGGCGGGAAACTCCGTTGTCTCCAGTACGGTATAAGACGGGGGAACCGAACGGTCTACATCAGGCAGGGGCCCCATGACCTGTTGCATATGCTGCAGAATATGGTCGCGTCGGCAGGCCCACGTTTCAGCCGTTTCAATTCGGCAAACTTCCCCGCCGGCATCCAGGCAGTACAGCAAATCCGCTTTGTCCGTATAGAAAGGCGGGATATTCGCAGCTTCGGGCGCCACACCGAGAAGGAGCAACAAGAAGATAATCATGGTTTATTCACCTTAGAACAATGGATGTCAATTGATTTCAGGCCGGCGGGTTACCGCGCCGCGGTGTTGTGATTTTATACGCCCACATGGTAATGGGGATGCCCCGGGCGCGTCAACTTCATCGGCATGATCCCGGGATAAATCCTCTTTATTTCTGGGAACGGGTATGCGAAGACTGTTTGCGGAGGACCTGCGTCCTTTCGCGCCTGTAGCCGTTCCGAATAACGCCTGCGCCCACGGCGCCTCTTGTCGGGAATGGAAACCTCCTTGAATAATGTTTATTTTTTTGTAAAAAACAGGGTATCAAAGATTTGAAAAAATTCGCCAAAATAACTTGCGAATCGCTACGCATTATGGTACAATTGGCGTAGCATTAGTGGAGTGCTGTAGCAAACAGAAGAAGCCCAATAGGTCGGTAAAAAATTTTACTTGACTTTTCAGGATGATTTCTGATTTAATACAGTTCCAAACAGAGTGTGAATGTTGTTAGTTTTGTTAAGAGTTTTTGTGGAAGGGCGCTTACAAAAGAACCTTTAGCGAGAAGGAGAAGCAAGATGAAGAAATTTGTGGTAATGGCGTGCTTGGTGGCTGTGATTGCCATGGGCCTGCCCGCACAGGCTGCCAAAGTGTGGGATGACATGTCCTGGTGGGGCAAGACCGGCGCAACGCCGGAACCGCAACCTGAAAGCGGCAGGTGCCCTGCCCAGATCAAACGTTGTGGTTATTGGTGGTGGCCGACCGTCGCCGCCAGCAACGTTGACGACGCCGAACTGTGGGGCAACCGCGGTATCGTGTATCAGGCCTGCAAGCCTGAAGAGCCCTGTGTGGAAACGCCTCCCCCGCCGGAGACGCCCCCGGCCCTTCCCGAGCGTACGGCCATCATTCTGAACAACGTGCTGTTCGACTTTGACAAGGCCGTGTTGAAGGCGGAAGGCAAAGCCGAAGTGGACAAGCTGGTTGCCGAAATGAAGAAATTCCCCGGCGACACAGTCCTTATCGAAGGCCACACCTGCAACATCGGCTCCCATGAATACAACATGGGCCTTGGTCAGCGCCGCGCCGACGCCGTCAAGAAGTACATGATCGAGAACGGCATCGAAGAAGCCCGCATCCAGACGCAGAGCTTCAGCTATGACCGCCCAGCCGTACCGAATGACTCGGCCGCGAACCGCAAACTGAACCGCCGCGCTGAATTCAAAATCACGCTGGCCGGCTAACCAAAGCGATTAACGTTTCTGTAGCATAAGAGTGCGCCTCGGTGTCGTCCCGACGACATCGAGGCGTTTTTTTTGGAGTAAGGCTTTGGATTCCCACGCAGTGTCCATGAGGGATTGTTTTGACCGGTTCATGGAATCGGCTGTCTTTGAGGCGGGACTGTCGGAAAAGACACTGGCCGCCTACGGCGATGATCTCGGCCAATACCTGGATTTCCTGGAAAAACAGGACATAACAGCGGCCGCGGACATCCTATTCGAGGACGTGCTGGACCACCTGGGGACCCTGCAGGCGGAGGGCTTGTCGCCCCGGTCAGCAGCCCGGCATTTGAGCGCCATCCGACGCTTCCACCACTTCCTGGTGGACGAGGGGATGTGCGAGGCGAACGTGACCGGCCTGGCCGAAACGCCGCATCTTACGCGCCGATTGCCGCGTTGCCTGTCCGCCGACGAGGTGGAACGGCTGCTTGACGCGCCGGACCTTTCCACGCCGGAGGGTGTCCGGGACGCTGCGTTACTGGAGATCTTTTACGCCTGCGGGCTGCGCATATCGGAACTGGCGGCGTTGCCCCTAAAGCATGTCAACCTGGAAGAGGGCAATGTCAGGGTGCACGGCAAAGGCTCCAAGTACCGGTTGGTGCCGCTCGGCCGCAAGGCGCAGGAAAAGGTGCGCGCGTGGCTGGCCCTGCGCGCGGCTTGGGCGCGCCGCGATGGGGCCTTGTTTTTAGGGCCGTCAGGCAGGCGCCTGGGCCGCACCACGGTGTGGCGGCTTGTGAAGCGCTACGCTCTTGCGGCCAATATTCCGCAAAATGTGACGCCCCACATGCTGCGCCATTCCTTCGCGACGCACCTGCTGGATCACGGGGCGGACTTGCGCGCGGTGCAGGAAATGCTGGGCCATGCCGACATCGGCACCACCCAGATTTATACGCATGTAAGCGCGGAGCGCCTCTCCCAGGCGCACAAGGCCTTTCATCCTCGGGGGTAGCCAGGGAAGCGGAACAGACAGTTATCCAGCGCCCGACTGGCGAACGGGCAACTCCGGAGAAGAGCATTCATGTCAGATGGCGAACCGATACTGAACAGGATGACGCGCGCGGCCGCGGACGCCCTGACCGGGCATATCCGGGACGCGGGCGGCAATGAGGTCTTTTGTGCGGGAACGCTGGACGCTTCCGGCCTGCTGATCTCGGTTCGGATTTTGGCGCGGGGACATGCCCAGGCGGTGCCCGCCCTCTTCGCCATGCTGGAAATCCGGGAAGTGGTGCTGCACAATCATCCCTCGGGCAACCTGGAACCCAGCGACGCGGACCTGGAACTGGCAAGCATCTACAGCGCCCACGGACACGGCGTCTATATTGTGGACAACGAGGCCACCCGGGTGTACGTGGTGGTGGAGCCCTTCCTGCCCAAAAAAGTGGAGCGCCTGAATGCCCGCGAGCTGGCCCGCGCTTTCGCCGCCGACAGCCCCCTGGCCCGGCGGCTGGACGGTTTTGAACTGCGTCCGCAGCAGGTGGAAATGACGGAATCCATCGCCTCGGCATTCAATGAAAACGGCATCGCCCTTATTGAAGCGCCCACGGGCGTAGGCAAGACCATGGCCTACCTGCTGCCAGCGGTGCAATGGGCGCTGCGCAACAAAGAGCGCATTGTGGTCTCCACCCGCACCATCAACCTGCAGGAACAGATCATCAACCATGACCTGCCGCTACTGCGCGCCTGTCTGAACGAAGCGTTCAACGCCTGCCTGGTCAAGGGCCGCAGCAACTATGTCTGCCTGCATAAACTGGACCGGGCCTTTTCGGAAATGTCCCTTTTTGAAGAGCCGGAACATGCCGCGCAGATACGCGATATCGCGACATGGGCCGAAAATACCCGGGACGGCAGCAACGCCGATCTGCCTTTTATGGCCCACCGCGATGTGTGGGAAAAAGTGTGCTGCGAAGCGGATGTGTGCCTGGGCGGCAACTGCCGTCATTTCCGGGCGTGTTTTCTAATGCACGCCCGGCGGGACATGGCCACGGCCGATCTGCTCGTCGTTAACCACCACATGTTGTTCGCTGATGTGGCCGTCAAACGGGAGACGGGAGACTTCACCGCCTCCGCCGTGCTTCCCGCCTACGGCCGGGTGATTTTCGATGAAGCCCACAGCATCGAGGACGCCGCCACGGAATATTTCGGTATATCGGCCACGCGCATCGGCATGCACAAGGCCATGAACAAGCTTTACCGCGCGGAGTCCGGCCAGGAACGGGGGCTTCTGCCCTTCCTGAAACTGAAGTTGATGCGCAATTGTCCCCAGGTTTCCCTGGAGGAATACAACGAATACGTGGAACTCATCGAAGGACAGTTGCAGCCCGCCGTGCTCCTGGCTGAAGACGCCCTGGACGACGCCTTCTACGCGCTTCGGGAATATACCGCGGAACATTGCGGGCGGGTGGGCACGGAAATACAGTGGCGCCTGACCGGGGACCTGTTGAGCGCGCCCGAATTGCGGCAACTGCACGAGGAACATGTGATTTCGGCGACGACCCAGGCGCGCGCGCTGGTGCGTCTGGGCCGCAATCTGCTGGAGAAACTGGAAACCATCCAGCCCCTTGAGCCGGGAGAGGAAACGCCGGTCCAGTTGGAAATTGCTGAACTGAACGCCTACTTGCGCCGGGTGCAGCAGGTGGTGGAGGCCCTTGAAGAATGCACCGCAGAGGACCTGGAAGACAATACCGTGCGCTGGATCGAGATCCACAGCCGCGATGAAAAACGGATGCGTGTCGCCCGCTGCCCTCTTGCCGTGGGCAAGCCCCTTGCCGACTGGGTATATGGGCGGGTAAACAGCGTTGTCATGACCTCGGCCACCCTGGCCGTGCGCCGTCAGTTTGATTACTGCAAGAACAGGATCGGCCTGGACCAGACCCCGGAGGGCCGAGTGCGCGACCTGCTGCTGGATTCACCTTTTGATTACCGGAATCAGGCGCTGATGTGCGTGCCCACGGACGGGCCGGCACCGAACGCGTCCGATTATCTTGAAAAGCTGGTTGAGGACATTCGCACCATCCTGCACATCACACGCGGACATGCGTTCATCCTGTTCACCTCGTTCTACGCGCTTGATTTTGTCTACAACCGCCTTGAAGAGGAATTGGGCCGGCAGGGCATTCAGGCCCTTTGCCAGGGCAAGGATTCCCGTTCACGGCTGCTTACCGCGTTCCGGGAAGACCCCTCCAGCGTGCTGTTCGGCACCGACAGTTTCTGGGAGGGAGTGGACGTGGCGGGCGAATCCCTGCAATGCGTGGTGCTTACGCGGCTGCCTTTCCGCGTACCCACGGAACCCATCCTCGAGGCGCGCGCCGAAGCCATTGTGCAGGCCGGCGGCAACGCGTTCATGGACTTTCAGGTGCCCCAGGCCGTCATCAAATTGCGCCAGGGCTTCGGCAGGCTTATCCGACGGAAAACCGACTGGGGCGCCGTGGTGGTTTTAGACAACCGCATTGTTACCAAGTACTACGGTAAAGCTTTTCTTGGCTCGCTGCCGGACGTGCCGGTCGTCAGCGGCCCGGCTGCCAAAGTATGGGGCGCCCTGGAACAGTTTTACCGGAGAAAACGCGGAGACTAAGGGAACCGGCGGCTATCGGCCGATGGCGGATTTGCGCCATGGGACAGTCTTCCACCGCCACAGGCTCACTGCGCCCGCGAGAACAAGCAGGAGAAACAACGGCAGGGGTGCGGCCAAGGGCAGCGCACCGGTAATTTCCAAGGCCTGCTCGTTGTGGAAGTCGGCGGTGTTCCCGGCCATGTCGACCAGTGTAATGTCAATAGACGCGGGGCCCGCTGTGTCCAGTTCACTGACGGTATAAATATAAGTGTACGTCATGTCCTTGTCTACTAGACGTGACGCAATCCGTTCGTTGACCGTGACGCGGGAGGTAGGCAGCAGGGGCTCTGACGCCTCAAAGCGGATAGTCACAAGGTCGCCCGGCCGGGCGAAAGCGGGTTCCACCGTGACACTGGCGCATTCCGGGGGCACCGTATCGATAGCGCACACGCCTTCAAAGACAGCCATGCCGGGATTGTCCCAGGCGTCTTCGCCGCGGCAGACGATTCGGGCGTCGCCGTTCGCATCGGAATCCCCCACGGTATAGGAAAACGTATACAAGGAATTCTCCTGCTGCGCAAGGGAAACCGGATTCCCGTTCACCTCGAGTGTTGGAATCCCCGACAACGTTTCTGATGCCTGCACCGCGATAAACACCTCGACGCCTGATCCGGCAAGCACGGGAAGAGCGGAAACAAGGGCGAACTCCGGACCGTAAACATCCGGCGGTTCAGCACCATTGCCATAGACATCCGGCAAAACGCGCAACCCGGAACAGAGCGACATCCCGCTTTCGTAATCCAGTTGGATAAAGAAACCTGTCCAGCCGCTTTCCGGTTCGGGAACAGCGGCAATGTACGTGCCAGATCCATCCCCGTCAAGCGCGCTTTCCTGCCAGATAGCTCCGGCGGTCCGCAGCCTGAAATCCCGGTGACCGTCAACGTGGGCCTGCCACAGGCGTGCCTGGTATGGCTCATCTTCAGACACCACTCGAATGGAGCCGTCCCGTTCAAAGCTCCAGTTCATTTCCGGCATAGGGGTTCCGCCTGGGTAAAAAGATCTGACAAAGTTCAACAATCCCATGATTACATCCAGGTTGTCCGCGTCTATTCCCAGGCTATGGTCGGTGTTGGGCAGATAGTAGACATAGTTTTTACCGGGCAGCTGGTTAAAATAAAACTTGATGCCGTCCGGCAAAAAGAACTGGTCGCCTGTGGAGTTGATGATCAGTTTGGGCATGGTCAACCGGTCACGATAGTAATAGGGGTCCACGATGTCACGGAGAGATTCCCCGGCTGGTGTCTCCAGGCGGTCAAAAACCTGCCGCTCCGTATACGGCCGGATGGCGGTACTGTACCCGTTGTACATGTAATAAGTGCTTGAGGTGGCGGGATAGGTCGCGTACGCGTTCTTATGGTGCGCCATCTGGCGGTCCATATTCAGGATGTCGATCACGATGGGAATAATGCCGACTACCCGGTCATCCACCGCCGCCGTCAACCAGGTAGTCCAGCCGCGTTTGGAGGCGCCACCCACAATAAAACGAGTAATATTCATGGAAGATTCCTGGGCGAGACATTCCTGAATGGCGTCCATCGCCCGGACGGCACTCTTTACCATGGGCAGCAGCAACGGCCAGGTGGGATCGGGATGCGGCTCGCCTTCCACGAAAGCGTTCAGGTACTTGTCATAGGTGTGTCCAATGGCGTTATCTTCGTATAGTGACGTTGTGGCGGGATTGTAAAAGCGCAGCGGCTGGTTGGGAACCGTCTGCAGAAGCGCGACCGTACATCCAAGCATAGAGGAGATGTACGCGTATTCGGTAATATCCAGGGGCGTTGAGGTATTGCTGCCCCCCTCCACAATCAGCAATACAAGATCGGACGGGCGGTACTGGGGTACCGCGATATTGAGACGATGCTGCCATACGGACCGGTTTACATCGGCGCCGGAGCGCCAGGTTTGAGACGTCAGGTCAAGGTTATAAACCATGCCGCCGGAACCGAAGGCAGAGGTGCTGTCAATCGTCCAGCCATAACTGGGATCTTCCTGGGCAATATAATCATCCAACGCGGTTGCAAAGGCCGCAGAGGCGCAGACTAAAAACAGAAAGGGAAGACAAAACAAAACAGGGTGCATGAAAATCCGGCATCGACAAAAAAACATGAAGCAAAGTTCTCCTTGGGGATTGGGTATAAGGTTTACAAGAATAAACCGTTACGAAGGGGAAAAGTTCCCTCAAAATGAAAGAATTTTACGCGGCGGTGATGGTTTCGCACAATTACTTTTTTTTGGCGACAACAGAAGGCTGCCTTACCTATATTCCGTTTCTTGTGCATGGATTTTCAGCCCTTTGATTGAAGAACGGCCGTGTATCGCATTGAGCGACCTATTCGGATAGAGGCTGGAGCAGATCCTGGATAAATGTTTCCAGTTTGCCTTGTTTCTTCAGCTCGGCGAGACAATTATGGCGGGCGGATGCCACGGGTAAACACGTTACCGAGGATATGCTTTTGAGCGTAGCGGCCTGCCATGCGTCCGCGCTGCATTCCTTGCTATAGACCAGCGTGGCGGGCGCCGCACGGCGCAGGTAATCACGCAACGGTTGCTCCGGGTCTTCAGAACCCAGCAGGCGGCGGTTGCGCCTGTTCAGGTAACGCACGCCCAAGTTGACGAAGAGTACTTCAAAATACGCGGAGGTATCCCGCACCAGAACGGGAAGATTCAACAGTGCGTACAGCAGATGTTTCCAGGAACCGTAACGCTCAAGCGGAAAAGCAGGGTTGAACGCCACAACACGATGTATTGGTGCAGCGCCGCTGATGCGAAATGCCGCCTCGCCGCCGCCGGACATGCCGATGGCGATGTTGTGTTTCGCCCCAAGTTGGTTCAGCGCTTCACTGGCCGCGCGTTCATAAAAAGCAATACCGTCATTTGAACCGTCGGGGGCATGTCGGTAACTGCTGCGGTAGAGGTCCCGGACAAAAATATAATTGTATTGGCCGCCCGTTTCCTGGAGCATTTTTTTAAACTCGAATTTGGGCATGGCTGCATAAAGGATGGCCATGCCCGCGAACGCGATAATGGTGGTGTCCGCGCCATTGTCTTCCACTTCCAGATAGCGGGAGGGATCCTGAGACCCGGCTCCGGGTCCATTCAGATGGTTAAACTGCCCCTCCTCTTCCAGCGCGGTGGCGATACCCGGCAGGAAACGGCGCACAAAGGCGCGTACAACCGATGTAAGGATGTGCGGCATGAAAGACGCTTTTCGCTTCAGTCGGCGCGGTTGGAACCTGCCTGAAAGTGTATCATGTTTGGCGCGGAAGGGGAAGAACTTTATAACACTATATGCCAACTCACAAGATGGCGTCGAAAAAGTCAACGCAACAAAAATTTCATTATCTTATTCATTTCATATGAGATATAAATCATCGTTTCCTCGTAGTATGAACAGCCTACGGGTGCCGTTGGTCGTTCCCCGGTCGTACCGGGAACGTAATCGCTCGGGAAATTGGTCTTCACATCGCTTTTGGATTAATAGGCGCCTTACGTGTGCGTCAAACAATTCAAGACATAGTCTAAAATATTGTTTCTACAGTTTTTCCGCGTGCAGCCAGTGGCCCCGGCTGCCCGTGATCCGGACGCGTGCCAGGTCGCCAATGCGCAGGCCTTCGCCGGATACGGTTACGGCGCGATAACCGTCGGTGCGCCCGTTCAGACAGCCCGCCAGGCGCGGATTCTCCTCATCCAGCAACACGGTCTGTTCCGTACCTGCCAGCGCTTGCTGCTGTTCGTTGTTTATCCGTTCCTGCAGCGCGATCACCCGGGCGAGCCGTTCATCTTTTACCACACGGGGCACATCATCCTCGAGTTTCGCGGCAGCCGTGTCCGGGCGAACCGAGTACTTGAAGGGAAACACCTGGCTGAACCGGACATGTTCCAGCGCGCGCAGGGTGCCTTCAAAATCCGCTTCCGACTCGCCGGGAAAGCCCACAATCAGGTCGGTACTGATTTCTACCGTCGGATTGGTCTTGCGCAGGTAGTCGACCTTCTCCAGGTATTCCGCCATGGTGTGACGGCGGCGCATGGCCTTGAGTATGGCATCCGATCCCGCCTGGAAGGGCAGGTGGAGGTGCTTGCAGATTGTTTCACGCCCCGCCATCAGGTCGGACAGGCGGTTGTTCCAGTCCCGGGGATGAGGCGAGGTGAAGCGCAGCCGTAACAGGCCGTCCAGCCGGGATACTTCGTCCAGCAGTTCGTAAAATTCATACTCCCCGCCCGCACGGTAGGAGTTGACATTCTGGCCCAGCAGCCAGAGCTCTTTTGCGCCCCGGTCAAGCATGGCCCGCGCCTCGCGCAGGATGCCCTCGGGTGCGCGCGACACCTCGCGGCCCCGCGTGCGCGGCACAATGCAGAAGGCGCAATGATTGTTGCAGCCCTTGGTGATGGCGATGTAGCCTTTCAGCCCTTCCACGGCCCCCCGGTCCAGCCAGGCCTCGGGCACGAACTCGCGCACCTCGCCTTCCCAAGGCTGCCAGTCCGTGTGGCAGCCCCGTTCGCCGTGGCGGGCGTCTTCGATGAATTCCGGCAGCCGGAACAGGTTGTCCGGGCCGAATACAAAATCCACCAGAGGTTCCCGGTTGAGCAGGGTTTCGCCCACCTGCTGGGCGACACAGCCCGCCACGCCCACGATGAGTTCCGGCTTGCGCTGTTTCAGGGGACGCAGCGCTCCGAGAAAACTGTACACCTTGTTTTCCGGGTTCGCGCGGACGGAACAGGTGTTTACCAGAATAACGTCCGCATCATCCGGCGTTTCCACGGGCAAATAGCCGATCGTATCGAGCATGGCGTACATGCGCTGCGTGTCATGCTCGTTCATCTGACAGCCGTAGGTTTTTATGTAGGCGTTGCGGGACATGGCTTCCTGGAATGTGGTTCAAGGGATAGCGCATCCGGGACTGGGTGCGCATTCGCTATAGTATAGACTATTACGGCCTTTGGGCGCATCAGGTGCGACAACACTACTGAGCTCATTCGCCAATGCAAGTTCGGTTTTCCCTAGTTACCTGTCTTTAGCGCCACTACTTCCCCTAAGACAAGTGCAATTTAAAGTCCTTTGATCATCGCGTCCAACTCTTGTACCAGAATCGGGATCTTGTTCGTGATAATCTCCCAGATAATATCCGGCGTGATGACATCATAGCCATGAACCAGAATATGGCGGAGGCGTATGATAAGTCTATATACATTCGCCGATATATTCGGCGATGCCGGGAGCAATGCGCTCAAGGGCGGAAAATGCCTCCCCTATGATTTGCAGTTCCCGCTCCACTGCAGAACGGAATCCCCGGTCCTTCTGCAAGTTTTGAAGGCTCTTTTCCTCGCTGAATTTTTGAAGAAACCTTGCCGAGTCCAGCATGTCATGGACATATTTGTTTGGATCATGCGGCATATACAACTTTCCGGCTGGCTTCCAGGCTTCGTATAAAATAGGGATTACGCAAGGTCGGATATTCAACCAAATCAACCGGACGTCCCAGCAAATCTTCCAACCCTTCCATGAGGCCAAAATAGTTCTCATAATGTTCCTGTGGGGAACAAGGCGCGAACAAGACCGCGAAATCGAGATCACTATGCAGATCATCAAAGGTATCGCTGGTTGCCGAACCGAACAGGTCCAGTTTCACTACGTCGAAGCGACGGCAAAGCCCGCCTATAGCGTCTATCTTCTCTTCACTCATGGACAGCATATTTTGCTCTCCTACTTCGTCATTTAAAGTTTCGAACTCTTGCATGATTATAGCATTAGGTATTCCACGGTCAAAAGATGACAATGGACTTGGATAACAAACGCTTTGTTCAAAACAGTTAATTACGTTTTACCGTTATGCCTTGATGCGTTGGATGATTGTATGGGTGTGTATGACGAGCATTTTCCAATTGCCGGGAATTTCCCATAAGTAGGTCCCTTCTTAACCGCGAAAAGAACGGGATGGCGTGTTGTTTGTGAGGTATTACCAGAAACTAAAACTTACTCCTTCTTTTTCCTATCTACGATCTGTTTACGGATACATATCCTGAACATTCATCAAGTACAACTATTCTATCCGAAGATTTAACATTTGATATTGACAGGTATTCCACTGTATAGTATTAAAATCTAGATGAAAGGAAGATATCAATGAATGTTCGTGGATTTAAGCCATTACGTATCCTACTCGTTTGTGTTTTGGTTTATCTGATTCTTATAGCCTCTGTAAATGTCCTCATGAGAGTTCCTAAACCGAACTCGTTGGCACCCAACAAGGCTGAAAACACAATCAGAAAATTCCTGAAAGAGCAAGGATGGCATGTGAAAGACTTTCAGGGTGTTGCTCAGGATAAAGGCTCTGTTCACGCGACTGCATACTTTACCGCAGTACAATCTAATTTGGATAAACCAGTATGGGGAACTGCGAAAGTTCTCCGGATGAATACGTACGATGATATTGGCGGTTATGTAATATCTCAGTGGGTATTGCGTGAAGTGGATCTTAAAGATGTTTCTTGGAGTGCAAATTACGAGATAAAATGAAAGCCATTTTGGTATATTTAATTGCTTCTTTAACTTCGTTGTTAGCAGGAGTTGGCTGACTCCGACGGGAACTTTAGATACACTTGAAATCTTTAATTTAACCGGTACACAAATTCTAGGAAACGTAGATTGAGCCTAAACAAAATTTGTGTGTTTTGAGTTTTAGGCTACGGCCCGTTATTTCTGATATTCCTCCTTTCGGTTGAGCTACTGAAATTATCCCCATATTCCGACAGAAACCGGAGCAAATTAAGCCGGTGCAGATCGGCGGTTCCGCGCCGGTCTCGGCTTTCACTTTAACATCTTGATAGCGGGTTTCTACGTAACACCAGGGTGCCTATCGTGGTAAATTCAGAGCAGAAACATCTTGCGATATATTTTGGTTTTGTCGCCGAAGAATTCCCGACAAATTGGAATTGCTGGTGCGAACTGGAGTACATGCACCGTTCTGACGCACCCCCCTTGAGGTAGATGGTATTTTGAACGGGTTTACACCCACAATAGTGAAACTGTATTGGGTGCTCGCATGGTACATAGGGGAGATCCAGTTGTTAAGCAGCCAGAGGAGTGTCAACTATGTCTCAATGCTATTCTCTAAACCGCTCTTTTGGAATGTTGGCTACACTACTGTTCGCTCTGTCCGCCCCCCTCGCGCTGGCCTCCCCGGGCTTTATCATCAATGAGGATGACAGCCATTTCTTCATGTTCCGGGAACCGGAGGAGATGACGCTTGAGGGATTGAACGCCTTCGTGGACCAGTACGCGGGCACCAATGTTTTCCACCTTTTCCTCTGTCCCAATGCCCAAAAGGCGAGTTACCGTTCAGGAGTGTGGGACGCCATCTGGGACATGGCGCCGAATCAACGGGTCAAGGAGGATGAATCCGCTCCCATTGCCCGTCGCTGGATGAGCAACGCGAAACTCCTGCATGACCGGGGTTTGGACCCGTACGCGGCGTGGATCACCCGATGCCGGGAGAAAGGCATATCACCGTGGCTTTCCATGCGCATGAATGACGTTCATAACGTGGATGATCCGGACAGTTACATTCACAGCCGGTTCTGGATGGATCATCCGGAGTTCTGGCGGGTTCCGGGCGGCGAAGGGTGGACGGACCGTGCTTTTGACTATGCTATCCCTGAGGTGCGGGCGCACCACATGAAGTTCATCCGGGAATTGCTGGAACGCTACGACCCCGACGGACTGGAGTTGGACTGGATGCGCTTCGGGTACCATTTCGCGCCGGGCAAGGAGGCCGAAGGCGGGGCCCTGCTCACGGAGTTCATGCGGGAGGTCCGCGCCCTGACAAAAGCCTGGTCGGAGAAACGGGGACATCCCATTCTGCTGGGTGCACGGGTGCCCACCCTGCCGGCGGCCGCTGCGGGACTGGGCATGGACGGCCCAACCTGGGCGAAAGAGGGCCTGGTGGACATGCTGGTGCCCACACCCTTCTGGGCCACGGCGGACTTTGACATTCCCCTGGAAAAATGGCGTGAAATAATTACAGGGACAGGGCATAAAATCACCCTGGCCGCGGGTATTGAGATCTTGCTGCGCGCCTATCCCGCTGCCGGGCAGGCGTTGAACGATATCGAATCGGTACGCGGCTTCGCCGCCACCTGCCTGCACCGCGGTGCGGACCGGATATACACATTCAATTACATGGACCCTGCGCCCATGGCCGGGGGAGAGCCCGCATACCGAACCTTACTGAAAGAAGGGCTTGCCCTGGAAACGGTGACCCGGCTGCCGCGGCGGTACCCAGTCACCTATCACGACACGGTGGGTCCGGGCATGTCCAGTGGTGTGGTGCTGCCTGCGGACCCGGCGACAAAGCCGGAATTCAAACTGCATATCGGCCCGGCGCCAAAAGAGGGACAGGTCGTTTTTCTGGCCGCCCTCGCGGACAAGCCCGGGGTGAAAGAAACTGTACTGGAGGCGGCAGTGAACGGCACGCCTTGTACCGCCCTTCCGGATCGAGAAACGGCGGAAGGCTTTCCCGGGGCCGTGCGCGCTCTGTGTTTCGAATGCCCCTTGTCCGCCGTAACGGACGGCTATAACACGGTTCGTGTG
>JAAYBJ010000064.1 GCA_012730105.1 Candidatus Hydrogenedentota bacterium | reverse complement strand
TTCCCCCGCGCCCTCTTCATTCCGCATTCGGTACCTTCCGCACTGCAATTGCTATATCCATTGTGGTGCAGGCATCCTGCCTGCGGGGTTATAAGCGTTGTGGCGGCCCGCCTTTGCACCGTATCGAGCAGGAGCTTCCACGGTGAGTCCCGTAGGGACGATTGAGAGTAGCCCGCCAGTTCACTGGCGGGTAGAATGCCTTTCCCCCTTGTTAAGTCCCGTAGGGACGATTGAAAACCCGGCTCGTTCAACCGTCCCTACAGGACTGGCATAAATAACATCCCGATTTCCCTGCCTCTAAAGAAGCGGGCTACCGTCAACCGTCCCTACGGGACTTCTTTGCCCGGTTTTATCCCTCTTCATTCCGAATTCCGCATTCCCTGATTCAGCATGGTATTCCAATTGTGGTACACTTGGCGGCGCCGGAGCGGCGCGGGCGCCGTACCGGGTTTCGGGAATTTCACCGCAATAAAATAACAAGCGACGGGAAGCCTAGTGGATGAACACACAGCATTATCTTGACTTATTGGAAAAATTCAAGTCGGTTCGGGTCATGGCGATCGGCGACATCTACCTGGATGAATACGTCCACGGCGCGGTCACCGAAATCAGCCTGGAAGCGCCCATCCCCGTTTTTGAGGTCCATGAGCGGCGGTACAATCCGGGTGCGTCCGGCAACGCGGCCTGCAACGCGGCGGCGCTGGGCGGCACGGTGTACATGGTCGGCGTCATCGGGGCCGATATTAACGGCGGCATTATCCGGCGTGAGTTCGAAAAACGGGGTGTGGACGTTTCCCACCTGGTGGAGGATCCCGCGCGCCCCACCAATACCTACGGCAAATGGCGCGCCGGCGGGCACAATATTCCCAGCCAGGAGGTGTTGCGCACGGACACACCGCGCCCGAAAATGATTTCCGGGGACGTGGAGGCGCGGGTCATCGAAGAAATCCAGGCGCTTGCGCCGTCGGTGGACGCCATCATGATCGGCGACCAGGTGTCCGCCACCATTTCGGAAAAGGTGCTGGCAACCCTTCTGGAATGCGCCGAAAAGCACGGCTTGGTCACCGTGGCCGATTCCCGCGCGCGGGCGGGCTTCTTCAAGGGCGTCACCCTGGTCACGCCGAACGACAAAGAAGCGGGGCTCGCGGCAGGTGTGGACGTGACGGACGAAGCCACCCTGAAACAAGCCGGCACATTCCTGCTTACCCGGGCGAATAACGCCATGATTACCTTGGGTCCGGACGGAATTGCTTGCTTCTCCGAGGACGGCGCCTATGAAAACGTTCCCATCCGCCCCGTCACCGTCCGGGATGTCACCGGCGCGGGCGATACGGTCACGGCTGCGGCCACCCTTGCCCTGGCGACCGGGGCAAAGTTGCGCGATGCCGCATTCCTGGGCAACCTGGCGGCAGGCATCGCCGTGGCCCAAACCGGCGTAGTCACCGTGTCCAACGCCGAAGTGCGCGACGCGCTGCTCGAAGGGGAGTCCGCCAAAACCGACAAAGTTAAAACGCTGGAACAGATGCAGGCCATCGTGAAACGGTTGAAGCGCGAAGGGAAGCGGGTTGTCTGGACAAACGGCTGCTTTGACATTCTGCACGTGGGACACATCATGTATCTGCAGGAGGCCCGCAAAGAGGGTGACGTCATGGTGGTAGGCCTGAACAGTGACGCTTCGGTACAGAAAAACAAGGGGCCGGAACGGCCCGTGGTCAACGAACGTGATCGCGCCCAGGTGCTGTCCGCCTTGGAATGCGTTGATTATATCGTGATTTTCGACGGTAAAACCCCCATGCCCCTGCTTGAGGCCTTGCAGCCCGACATCTACGCGAAGGGCGGCGACTATACCATAGACACCATCGTGCAGGAAGAACGGCGCCTGGTGGAAGGCTACGGCGGCGCTATCGCCATCATCCCCGGCCGGGAAGGCCAATCCACCACCTACATTATCAACAAAATCACGGGCAAATCGTAATAACATTATTATATATTGATTTAATGCGCAAAAACCAGATTTTTGTTGCACCCGGGTATCGATTGTTGTATACTCACCCCTTATCTGCTTGTAAGGAGCGTGCGGACGGGCCGTCAAGTAAAACGCCTGACGGAGCCGGCGCCGGTAGTTCAGGCGCTTCCCGAACGCACACAACAGTCGGGCGATTACATGAATCCGGCGGAATGGGCTGAAGCCGGATACGCGGGCAATCCTGTTGATGTGTATGGTTTCCATCACGGAACAGATTACTTCCGTGCGTAAGCCGCCAGACGGAGTCGAGCAAACAGTATGCTGGAAATTATTGCTTTCGTGCTGCTCTCGCACCAGCCCATGCCGCCTATGTTGGAAGGCGTGGCCTCTTACTACACTGTGGAAAGTGCCGGGGCGAGAACGGCATCGGGGGAAACCCTGGATGATGGCGAACTAACCTGCGCCATGCTCCAGGGGGAATTCGGGGATTATTTCCTGGTGGTTGCGGAAAACGGACGTTCCGTGGTATGTCGCCTCAACGACCGGGGGCCCTTCACCAAGAACCGGGTTATAGATCTCTCCGAGGCCGCCATGCGGGAGTTGCATCCCGCCGCAGGTCTGTTGAACGTGAAGATCTACCGCCTGGGCGCCAATCCACCCCCGGAATTTACCAAGTTAAAACACTGACGCGCGCACCGGGAACAAAACCCGGCCACGCAATTCGTAGTTCGCCCCTTGGCGTATTCATTCCAACGCGCTGAAATCAATCCATTCCGTGGTGAGAGGTGTGTCCGGCCGTTCCGCCTCGCCGGTGGCGAAGAGGCCGATCTCCACCTGGTAGCGCAGGGCGCGGGCCATAACCGAATGGGATAAGACCAGAGCTTGCTTGGGCCGCCACTGTGTCGCCGGGAGTTCCGGGGTGAAATCCCAGCACAGGACGGATTCTTCCCTCTGGACATCGAACAGCGAGGCCCGGTCTTCCTCGTGCACTACGGCCCGCATCCAGACGCGCAAGTCCTTGCCGGGCGTTTCCGTGACATGCACCACCAGCCGGATCATGAACCAGTCCGGAACCGTAGGCTCCGCATGGAATCCCAGCAGGTTGACCCCGTTGTGCAGCGCCTGGATCGGCGTATAACGTCCCACCTTGTCCGCATAGCGCGCCTCCAGCGTTGCCCGCTCCGCATCGGACAGGAGATACAGTTTTCCGTCCAAGTCGAGCATCTCATACAGCGCGAACAGGTCCTGGATCGCCTCCGGTTGCGGGTATTCCCGCCGCGCCAGGACATGAACCATGCCGGGCATGCCCGGCCGGTCCCCTTCCACACCGGAGTGGAACAGGCTGTTAAAGCCCTGGGCGTAGAAGTAGGACACGGATTCCTCCAGGGAGGCGATATAGGGCCCCTTAAGAGGCTGATACACGATCACATAGCCTGTTTCGGCCAATTCCGGCTGGGTCGCTTCGGGCTTCAGTGACGGCCCCTTGACGGCGGCAAAAGAACGTGCAGGCGTCAAAACCGCCTCCTCTAAGGACGGTTCCTGTGGCACAGATTCCCCTTCCTCTTGTCCCTGGTCATCTGGCTTTCCTTCACCTTCATCCAAATCCGCCTTTTCGCCCTCGCCAGGTTCCGCTGCCACCGGGGTTGGCGGCAATGACAATTGCCGGGCGTAAAACTCTACACCGAGCGGCGCCGGCACGGGCGAAACCACCTGGTACCACGCGGTTGCGCCGTCCGGTATGGCCGGGTCCTGGCGCTGTTGTTCATGTTCCGTCATGGCGGCCAGCAGGGTCTCCGTGACGGGGGTGCGCGGATCAGGCGGATGAATGATATAGCGTCCGGTATAAATCCGGTCCTTGTAGACCGTCAGGCCGGTGTTGCCCCCCAGCCGCACATCGGGGTTTCCGGCAAGCAGGGGAAGTTCCAGGCGCCGTATCGGTCCCAACGCGACGATGC
>JAAYBJ010000063.1 GCA_012730105.1 Candidatus Hydrogenedentota bacterium | reverse complement strand
CGAAGGTGAAGGTGAAGGTGAGGCTCTGCCCGAAGGCGAAGGTGAATTACCCGTCGAGGGTGAGGGTGAAGCAACTGTCGAAGGTGAGGGTGAAGAACCTGTCGAAGGTGAGGGTGAAGAACCCCTCGAAGGCGAGGGTGAAGTGTCCGTCGAAGGCGAGGGTGAAGTACCCCTCGAAGGCGAGGGTGAAGTCTTGCCCGAAGGTGAAGGTGAAGTCTTGCCCGAAGGTGAAGGTGAAGTCCCCGTCGAAGGTGAGGGTGAAGTCCCCGTCGAAGGTGAGGGTGAAGAACCTGTCGAAGGCGAGGGTGAATTACCCGTTGAGGGTGAGGTAGCCGTCGAAGGCGAAGGTGAAATAGACGAAGGCGAATCTATAGAAGGTGAATCTATAGAAGATGAAGGAGAAGTCGAGACCTGTGGATGCTGTAATTCGTCGTCAACTAAAACCTTGCTTGGTGACTGGTTAATGGTTGGACTGGCGTTGATGGTGCTTGTGTCATTGAGTTCCAAAATGAAGAGATAAAGAATAGAAAGAGGATGTAATTGCCCCTGCGTCCGACTGGATGCGGGGGCTTTTGTTTAGAAGCAGGATCTATTGTTTTTCGTTAAGGGAGAGAAGAGGGGGGGGTATTCACGGACAAGAAGTATTGGCAATCCTGTGGCGCACGGGTAAAAAAATCCATAAATAACCGGCCCTCTGGTTCCCAAATAGGAATTTGGAAACCAGAAGAAGGAGAAATCGGTGTCGTACGGTAATATGCTTACGACACAATGAAACTGTCATTACGTTGGTTTGCCCCGGGTTCACAAAATGGTTTATCGCGTGGGCTATTCGATTTCGGCGGGATCTTCGGCAAGGTCGGCTCCCGTCTCATTGGAAGATTCCTCTTGGCTCTCCTCTGACGGATCTGTCTTTTTTTCAAGCCTGCGCAGTCTCTTTGCTTCCTGTTTCTTTTGCTTTGCTATTTCCTTCTGCCGCTTTTCGTATCCATAGTGTTGTTTAGCCAATATGCTGCCTCTCTTGTCGTTGCCCTCATACAGGATGAGGAATCGTTGTTGTACGGTATTAGGTTTATGACACGGTGAACCGATCTGATTGTAACACACATCACCGCATTCACGGGTAGGCTTTTCCAGTTTCAGTTACCCGTCTTCAGGATTAAATGGCATTTCCGGCGGGTGGGGACAGGGGTTGTTGCGGGGAGTATTGTGTTGCCTGGTTGATGGCCCTTTCGAGGGTGGTTTTCAATTCGGTGAGCGGGGGAGAGGCGGGGTTGACCTGCAGGCCTTTGTCGGCGTGTTCGAGGGCGGTTTTCAGGATCCCCACGGAGGCCTGCACGGCGATGCCGGCCTTGTAGGCTTCCATGGCGGTGTGCAGCAGCACCAGGGCGGTCTCGTAATGGGTGTCGGCCAGGAACGCGTCCGAAGTGACGGCCGCGCCCGGTACGCCGGTATAGTGTCCGGTTTCCAGGAGATAGCGGGCCATGTCGAATTCCCCTTTGGCGCGGGTGAGTTCGACGGGCGTTCTGTTCGCGAAGCACTTGCCAAGCAGATAATGGGCCACCGGGTGGTCCGGATGACGGACGAGGTAGTCGCGCAACAGGGGAGAGGCGGCCGCGAAATTCTCCGCCTCACACAGGTGCCAGGCCTCCGCAAGTCGGGCGTCGTCCACCGTGTCGCTGCGGCAACCCGCCAGGCATCCCGCCGCCAGAAGGACGGCAAGCAGCATCGGGATCGCGCGAGCGCTGTTTATGACACCAAGTCGAATCATAGTGTACGCGTTTTCATCCCGTCCATCCCGTCCATTTCGTCCATTGTTTCTTCGGCTACCAGCGGGGCCTGACGCGGAAGAAGCCAGTTGCGGCGCCCGCGCGGGCGAAGATGGAAACCTCCGCCGGCTTGGCTGCCCGGATCGCGTCACTGCCTTTTTCATAGTCTTCCACGCTGGTGACGGGGGTGTTGTCAATGGACATGACGATGACGCCCGGCTGCATGCGTGCGACGTGGGCCGGGCTTCCCGAAATGACCCGCCGCACGATGACGCCCTGCACGTCTTCCCCGAGGTTAAGCACGGTTCGCAGATCCTGCGTTATTTCACGGACTACGAGGCCCAGGGTTTCATCGGTGTATTCCCCGGCTTCCTGGGCGGAGCGGGGCCGGACGCCCAGGGTAACCTGGAGCGTGAGGGGGGCGCCGCCGCGAAGCAGCTCGACAGTGACCGCCGCGCCGGGCTGTTTGCCCCGTATCATCTGGGTGAAGTCCAGCACGTCGCGATCCAAGGTGGCCTGAATGGGCTGTCCATCGAAAACGCGGATGATATCCCCGGGCTGGAACCCGGCGGCCTCGGCGGAGGAACCCGGCATAACAGTGCTTACAATCAGGCCTCCGGGGGGGTCAATTCCCCAGTACTCCGCGTAATCTTCCTTGAGGGGTTGGGTGAACACGCCCAGCCAAGCCTCCTCGCCGCCCTCTTCTTCCTCCGCGCTTTCACCGGGAGGCGAATCCACGTACGGGATGAACAGTTCAGTCTGGAAAACCATGGGAACGCCGCTGCGGGTGTACAGGTCGCCGCCTTCCGTTGAAGACAGTTCAAACCCGGTCACGCCGACTACCTCGCCCTTGTCGTTAATGACGGGGCCGGTCACGGAACCCAGTTTCAGGGGCGTGTCCAGGCAGTAGGTAATTCGTGGTGATTCAAGAATGGCGGATACGCGCGCCACGGACAGGGTGGGCTGAAAGTCCATGGTTTCACTCATGACGCCCAGGATGGCCACTTCCTCGCCCAGTCCCAGGCGGCTGTTCCGGGTGAAACGGACGCTGGGCAGGTTCAGGGGCGCATCGGATTTAATCCGCAGAAAAGAAATGTTGACATCCTTCGGTTTTTCCAGGAGTGTCGCCTTGTATTCGGTTTCCTCGCCATCGCGCAACACGACGACACGGAAATTGGAGGTGGTGACATTCTCCCGCTGCAGATAGCCATTGGACATGAGCAGGCCGTCCGGGGAGACGACCACGGCCACAGCGCTGCCCTGCTGCTGTTGTTCCTCTCCCGTGCGCGGGTCGATGGCGGCCTGGGTGAATTTCAACACGCAGAGCGCGGGCGACCACTGCTCGAAGAATGCTTGCAGGCTTTCCTGTGTGAGGGCGTTCGCGTT
Organism: Candidatus Hydrogenedentota bacterium; assembly: GCA_012730105.1. Taxonomy (GTDB): domain Bacteria; phylum Hydrogenedentota; class Hydrogenedentia; order Hydrogenedentales; family CAITNO01; genus JAAYBJ01. Next base: position 61,362 of record JAAYBJ010000063.1, on the reverse strand, counting down.
TACGACGGAAGTTGTCACTGCCATGGCCAGCAGGAGGTATCGGCTTTTGTGTTTAATCCACATATTCAAGCATCTCCTTGTCCACGGGGGCCTCGCCCATGCCTTCGCTGTTGATCAGCACAAATCGGGTGACCGCGCCACGCTTTACGAAAAGCATGATCAGTTTTGTTTTCTCGTCGATAGCCTTGTTGTACAATTCGTCAAACTGCGACAGGGAGCGGATGGTCTCCTCATCCATTTTGAGGATAATATCGCCCGCCGCAAGTCCCGACGCGCTAGCGAGGCCGCCGGGAATGCAACCCGAAACCAGCAGGCCCTCGCCTGGGGGCACCTGGGCACGCCGCGCCAGTTCCGGTGTCATTTCGGCCACGGTGAAGCCCCATTCGAGAAATTCGGCCTGCATGCCTTTGGACGCCATTTTTTCTTCCGTAACCGCCTCGATTTCGATTGCCGTGTCGCCCCGGAGCAGTTGGAGGGTCACTTTTTCTCCCACGGGCAGGTCCGCAATCCTTTTGCGTACGGCGGGAAGGTCTTCCTCATAGTGGGCGTTGACGGGCTGGCCGTTGACGCCGACCAGGATGTCGCCCGGTTTTACGCCCGCCTCATGGGCCGAAGAGACAGGAGCAACATCGGCGATGACGGCGCCCTGTACGGACGGGTCGTCGGTTTTCGCGCGCATTTCCTGGAAACTGAGACCGAGCCAGCTGCGCTGCACGCGGCCATTTGCGATGATTGCGTCGATCACCTCGCGCGCGATGTCCGCCGGAATGGCGAAGCCCACGTTTTCCGCGCCCAGCAGGGCCAGGGTATTGATGCCGATGACCTCGCCCCGCAGGTTGACCAGGGGGCCGCCGCTGTTGCCCCGGTTTATGGCGGCGTCGGTCTGTATCCAGTTGTTATAGGGGGCGGTTATGCCGCCCGAATCACCGAGATACCTGTCCGTGACGCTGATGATGCCCAGCGACGCGCTGCGCGTCAGCCCGTGGGGGCTGCCCATGGCGAGCACCAGTTCCCCGGATTCCAGGGAAGCGGAGCGGCCGAAGCGCGCGTAGGGCAGGTCGCGGCCGGCCTCCAGTTTCAGCACGGCGATGTCCGTGTCCGGATCGGTGCCGACCACCCGCGCCTCCAGTTCCGAGTTGTCGCTGAGCACGCAAATCACCTGGCTGCTCTCGCCCGCGACATGTTCATTGGTGACCACGAATCCATCGGCGGAAATGATGAAGCCGCTGCCGACGGCAAGCACTTCCTGGCGCTGCCCCTGCACGAACACTTCTTTTACGGGGCGGATATGCACCAGGGTCGGGGCCATGGTCTTCTTGGCGTCGAGCACCTGTTGCTGCACATTGCCCGAGAGGGTGGCGCAGCCCGCGAGAAGCAGCGGCAGGAACAGCAGCAACCCAAGGCGCCCACCTTTCGGCGTGGGCTTGTCCGTCCGGCGGGACTCAGCTTTCATAAATAGATTCTCCTCTTTTCATAACGGGAATGGGGTCCGGTCGCCCGGGGGAAGGGAGCCGTCAGACCTTTTCCCGTTCCAGGTATTCAGCCAGCAGATCCGGGCCTATATTGCCCCGGCGGAAACGTTCCCCGCGGATGATGCGGGCGCACAGGCTTGCCGTGGTCGCGATGTTTTCCACGAAAAGTTCTTCCAGCGCGCCGCTGATGCGTTCTATCGCCTCGGTGCGCGTATTGCCTCGGGCGATCACTTTTGCCAGGAGAGAGTCGTAGTAGCGGGGCACTTCATACCCCGAAAACAAGTGGGTATCCACCCGTATTCCCGGTCCGCCCGGAATATGGCAGCGCCGGATGATCCCCGGGTTGGGACGAAAGTTGAGGGCGGGGTCTTCCGCGTAAACGCGCGCCTCGATGACGTGGTACAAGGCGGGGAGGGCCTCGTATCCCAGGGGTTCACCCGCGGCGAGGCGGATCTGCTCACGCACCAGGTCGATACCCGTGGCCTCCTCGGTCACAGGGTGTTCCACCTGGATGCGCGCGTTCAATTCAATGAAGTGAAAGTTACTGTCCGGCGCCAGCAGAAACTCCACGGTGCCGGCGCTGCTGTATCCCGCCGCCCGGGCGACATCCAGCGCGGCTTTCGTCATGCGCTCCCTCAGTTCCGGCGTCAGCGCCGTGCTGGGGGTTTCCTCGATCAGTTTCTGGTGCCTGCGCTGGATGGTGCATTCCCGCTCTCCCAGGCACACCAAGTTGCCATGGAGGTCGCCCAGTACCTGGAATTCGATGTGGCGACCCTGCTCGATGAATTTTTCGATGTAGACGCCGCCGTTGCCGAAGGCCGCTTCCGCCTCCGACGCTGCCATGGCGACGGCGTGTTTCAGGGTGGCCTCATTGTGGGCGATGCGCATGCCCCGTCCGCCGCCGCCCGCAGAGGCTTTGACCAGGACGGGATAGCCGACCTCCCGGGCGATGCGGCAGGCCTCGCCGGGATCCTGCAGGACCCCGTGGCTGCCGGGCGCCACGGGCACGCCCGTTTCAAGCACCTTGCGGCGGCACTGCGCCTTGTCCCCGCTGAGCGCCAGGGCTTCCACCGAAGGCCCGATGAAGGCCAGCCGGGATTCCCGGCAAATGGTGGCGAAACGGGCGCTCTCGGCCAGGAAACCGTATCCCGGATGAATCGCTTCGACATCGGCGATTTCCGCGGCGGCGATGATGCTCGAAATTTTAAGGTAGCTGTCCGCGGCGCTTGCCGGCCCGATGCAGATGGATTCATCGGCCAGTTCCGCATGCAGGGAGTCCCGGTCGGCGGTGGAATAAACCGCCACGGAGGTGATGCCCATTTCGCGGCAGGCGCGGATGATGCGTACGGCGATTTCGCCCCGGTTGGCTATGAGAATGCGTTTAAACACGATACCCCTTTTAAGCCAGAGGCCGCACGGCGATCAGCGGTTGGCCGTATTCAACGGGCTCGCCGTTGCGCACCAAGATGCGCTCCACAATGGCCGGCACCTTGCTCACGACCTCATTCATGATCTTCATGGCTTCGACGATGCAGACCACCTGGTTGGCGTCCACCGTGTCGCCGACCTGCACAAAGGGCGATGCCCCCGGGCCGGACGAGGCGTAATAGGTGCCTACCATGGGGGAATCGACCGTAACCAGGCCTTCGGCCAGCAGGGATTCCGTAAGATCATTCAGGACGGGCGGGGACGCCTTGGGCGCGGCATTGCCCTTTACCTCCTGCATGGGCACGAGGTGGGTTTCGGAAATCACGGCCTTGGCAAGGCGTATGCGTTTTCCGTTTTCTTCGACTTCAATTTCCGACAGTCCCGTCGCTTCGAAGAGGCGGATCAACTCCTGCAGTTCCTCAAAATCCAGCAAGGCGCTGTCTCCTTCGGCCGCCTTGTGCGCGGCCGTCATTACATGCGTTCGACATAGTCCCCGGTGCGGGTGTCCACCTTGACCTGGTCGCCCTCATTGAGGAAAAGCGGCACCTGAATCAGGGCGCCCGTTTCCAGGGTGGCCGGTTTCTTTGCGCCGCTGGTGCGGTCGCCCTGCACGCCGGGGTCGGACTTGGTGATGGTCAGCACGACGTGGGAGGGCACCTCCACGGTGATCACTTTTCCGTCGTGGAACATGAGGGACACGTCCGAATTTTCCTTCATCCAGAGGGCCTTGTCGCCCACGATATCCGCGTTCACGGCCAGCTGTTCATAGGTGTCGTGGTCCATGAAATGGAACTGGTTGCCGTCGCTGTACAAAAACTGCCAGCGCTGTTCCTCGATCCTGGCCTCTTCAAATTTTTCGCCCGATCGGAATGTTTTTTCCAGCACCCGGCCGGTCAAGAAATTCTTGAACTTAGTGCGGACAAAGGCACCGCCTTTTCCGGGTTTCACATGCTGAAACTCGACGATTTCCATGAGGTCGCCGTCCATCTCCACAACCAATCCGTTCCTGAAGTCTGCTGTAGATATCATACTTGGAGAATCCGTAATTCCTTTGGGGTTTCAGTTAATACATCACAGCCGTTTTCGGTTACGACCAGCAAATCTTCTATGCGCACACCGCCTTGTCCCGGAAGATAGATGCCGGGTTCCACGGTTACCACCATGCCCGCCTCCAACACCGCTTCCGACAGGGCGCTGAGCCTGGGGCTTTCGTGGATCTCAAGACCCACCCCGTGTCCCGTGCCATGGCCGAACTGATCCCCATGGCCGGCCGCGGCAATAAAGGCGCGCGCGGCATCGTCCACGGACCGGGCGGAAACGCCCGAAGCCACGGCTTTAAGCGCATTATCCTGTGCCTGGCGCACACATTCATAGATGTCTGCAAACCAGTCGCCCGGTATCCTACCGAAAACGAAAGTTCGGGTCAAGTCCGAACAGTATCCGTCCAGCACGCACCCGCAATCAATCAGAACGATGTCGCCTGTTTTCAAGGGGTTGGGTCCCGGCATGCCGTGGGGAAGGGAACTTCGCGCGCCGAAGAGCACAATTGTATCAAAAGAGGCGCGCTGCGCGCCACGTTTCCGGAATTCGTATTCCAGGGAGGCGGCCAGTTCATATTCGCACATGCCGCACTTCAGCGAGGAAAGCACCTGTTCCAACGCCGCTTCCGCCAGTTGGCTGGCCGCGCGGACGCGTTCCACTTCGGAAGGCTCCTTGATTTCCCGGAGTTTGCGGCACATCTCCGCTGTCGGAACCGTTTCCCCCGTGAAGGCGGTTTTCACGGTGTCATGTCGCGCCACGGTAATGGCGCCGGGGTCGAAGGCGGCCCTTGGCGCGCCTGAATCGCGCAAGTGCTCGCCGAGGCGCGCGTCCAGGTTGCCCGAGCACGTGACGACCTCAATGCCCGAATTCAAGCTTGCCGCCTGTTCCTGATACCGGAAATCACAAAGGAGTCTTGCGGTATGCGGGGTGACCAGTACCGCCGAGGTGCTGCCGAAGAACCCGGTCAGGTAGGCGTTGTCCGCCGGGTCAACGCTGAAAAACGCGTCACACCCGCAAGTTTCCAATTGCCGCCTGAGCGCGGCAATGCGTTCGTCATAGTGATGATCCTGCATAACAGTTTTCCCGGGTATTTCCTTTGTTTGGTGGTGCGCGAAACAGGTCACGGCACCCGCACGGGCTTGCCGCCCGCCGCGGCGGATTTCCAGGCTGCCTCGGTGAGTTCAATAACCCGCAGCCCGCATTCGGGCGGCGTCTCGGGCACGGCTTTGCCCAGTATGACATTCACAAAATTGGCATCTGGATTGTCGTTGTATTTCGGCAGTTTGACGGGCACCTGCCGCCCGAGGGCGTCCTGCTGGATCAGCCCTGAGCCTTGCCGCAGATAAAAAGCGCCTTTGCTGCCGATGATGGTGTGATCCTCGTGCCAGGCGGGTGCGTTGCCGATGATGGACAAACTGCCCAGGGCGCCGTTCTCAAAAGTCATGGCCAGAGAGGAGTTGATATCCACCTTCGTGTCGAAGTTCGCGCTGAACGCGCAGACTTCCCGGATCTTCATGCCCGTAACCCACATGAGAATGTCGACGAGATGGCTTCCGGAGTCGTTCAGTTGTCCGCCGCCGGACAGGGCGGGATCCTGCCGCCAGGTGCCTTGGGTGAGCCGCAGCCACTCCTGGCTGAGGACCGCCTGCACGAATTCGACCTCGCCGATGACGCCTTTTTGTATCTGGGCGCGCATGTATCGGAACAGGGGATCGAAATGGCGCTGGTAGGATATCATCAATACCCGTTCCGCAGTGCGGGCCTGACGGATGAGGGCTTTGGCGTGCCGGGTGGAGCAGACCATGGGCTTTTCCGTAAGCACGTGCAATTTCCGGTTCAGCGCGTCGTGAATCTGCGCGTAATGAACCGTGTGGGGGGACAGGATAACCACGCCGTCCAACGCCTCTTTTTTAATCATGTCCCGATAATCTCGGTAAACCGGCAGGGCCTCGGCCCCGGGGCAATGCCCGTAGAAACGTTTCCGGGAATCATCACAAGGTTCCGTGAGCGCGGTGACGATGGCTTTACGAGTTTCGTGCAGGCGCTGGTAGTGCCCGACGGCAATACCGCCCGCCCCGATGAATCCGATCCGTAATTTCGCCGCCATAAAGGGTCTCCTTGATGATTGAGGATAGCATAGTGTTTTGAACGCGTATGCGCCGCCAAAGTACTGCGGTTACAGCGGGGGCTTTCCAGCGGAATTTCCACCGACCAGTTCCCGGTAGGTCTCCAGTGTACCGCTGACCATGCGGGAAACGGAAAAGTTTTCCCGGACCAGTTGCTTTCCCGCTTCAGCCATGGCCAAGGCTTGCTCCCGGTCGGTCAGGGTTGACAGGATGGCCCCGGCGAGCGCTTCCGTGTCGCGCACGGGTACCAGCCGTCCCGTCCTGCCGGGAAGGACCATTTCCGCCGCGCCACCCGCTTCCGCGGCCACGACCGGTGTTCCAGCGGCCAGGGCTTCGAGGATTGAGGTGCCCAGTCCCTCGGACCAACTGGATGACACATAGACATCCGCGTCCCGGCTGATCCCGGGCGCATCGTCACGGTATCCCAAAAAATCGACGCATCCGGCCAGACCAAGGGCTTTTGCATGGGCCTCAAGTTCCGGGTGCAGGGGGCCGTCACCCGCCACCGCGAGGCGCGCTTCGGGCAGAGAAGTCCGGACGATGGCAAAGGCGTTTAAAAGATTGGCATGGTCCTTATGCCGGACCAGCGCGCCGGCCGAAAAAAGAAAGGGGGCCTTTTCGGGGATGCCCAGGGTGGTTCTTGACACAGGGGGCATGAGCGCCCGTTCCAGGTCTACGGCGCTGTGCACCGTTTTCAGCCCGGCCTCATCCAGCCCGAACGCGCGCAACGTGTCGTTCACCGCCTGTGAGACGCACAGGATGCGGTCCGCCCGGCGATATTTCCAGCGGTTAAGCGCGTGTCCCTTGGGCATGAAGTTCACCCTGCGGGACACCACGACACGGGAGGGGGCGCCGAAGAGCGCCGCAAGAACCGCGATGCCATGGGCGTGACTTGAATGGGCGTGCAGGATGTCGACATGATGGCGCCGTGCGAAGCGAGCGAGTCGTACGGCGGAATAGAAGTCCAGTTCCCCGCGCAGCGGAAGAGGAAGGCGGATCAGTGAATCCATATCCTCATGCATGGCCACGAAGGGTTCGCCGGGCCTGCCGACAAGGATATTCCTGATGCCGTGTTCCGCCAGTCCGCGCACCAGCCAGGACGCCTGCCGTTCCCCGCCGCGCAGGCCGCTTTGTTCATCCAGATGGGCCACGGTGATCATGGTGTTTCGCCTGTCCGTTCGCGCAACCGTTCTTTCAACAAATGGTGATACGTTTCGGCTGTACGCCGCACAAAGACCTCCTGGCTGAATTCCGCCAGGACCCGTTGCCGTGCCCGTGCGCCCATTGTCGTCCGCAGATCGGGGTCGGAAGCAAGTTTTCGCAGCGCTTCGATCATGGGGGGGACCGTGCCTGCAGGCAGCAGCATGCCTTCCACACCGTCATCAATGATTTCGCCGAGGCCGCCGTAATCGGAAGCGATCACGGGGATTCCCGCCGCCATCTGCTCTTTCATGCTGAAAGAGGAAGTGTCGCAGTCGATGGACGGCTGCGCGCCGATATCAAAGGCCTGAACGCAGAAATGCATGTCGTTACGGAAACCCGCGAACCTGACCCTGGAAGAAATGCCGAGACTGTCGGCCATGCGCCGGAGCTCGCTTTCCAGGACGCCCTGTCCGAATGCCAGGACACGCAGATCGGGCAGGGTTTCTTTCAGCGCGGCCACTGCCTGGAAGAGAAAGGCATGTCCTTTCGCGGGCACCAGCCTCGCCACGATGCCGCAGACAATGTCTCTATCTCCGCAGCCGAATTCGGACCGCGCTTTGCGCCGGGCCTCCGGGTCCGGTCGATACAGGTCAGCGTCCACCCCGTTGTGGATGGCGCGCAGCCGGTCCGCATGAAATGCCGGATGGCTTGCCAGGGTTTGGCGCACGCTTTCACAGACCACGATTTGAAAATCGGTGAGTCGCCGGTTCAGCAGCCGGTTGGGACCGTTCGCCGCGACTGTATAGGTATTGTGCCGCGTGCGCAGCAGCGGGGCGGCCCGGCCGGACATCCCGTTCGCCACAGCCATGGTCCAATGATCCTGGGAACCATTCACATGGATGATGTCGGGCCTTTCCCGGCGGATGAAGTGACTGGCCTCGCGCAGGTCGTGTGCCCAGGAACGCGGGCGTAATCCGCCCCGAAACTGAAAGCGGTCCAATGCCTCCGCTATGCCCGTGTTCTGTCCCACGAGCACACTGCCGCTGCGGCATCCTACGGTGACGCGGTGCCCCAGGGCATGCAGCCCGGCTGCCAGTGTCGTGACATAGCGCACTTGTCCCCCTCCCTGCAAGTGGGGGTCCGTTATCAATATATGAAGCGTGGGCAGTGTCATGAGAATGGTTCCGGCAACCGCTGTTTTCAGGCCCGCGGCGGCCGGGCCCGCGGGGGAAAGTCAGTTTGCTGTTTCCGGGGCGCCTTCTTCGGGTGCGCCACCCGTTGTTTCTACGGCCGGCGCGTCCACTTTCGCGTGTTCCTGGAGCATGGCCTCAATCTTCAGGTTCGTTTCGTCCATCTGTTCCATGGCCTGGGCCAGTTCGCTCTCAATTTCGGAAAAATCTTCCGTGCGTGTGATGGTGATCTTGTCTTTTCTTGACATGTCCGAAAGTCCTTTGTCCAGTACATCTTCGCCCGGACGGAATGGCCGCCGGGCCTGTATTATCGGATCAGCAACACGGGGCAGGGCGCGTGATTGATGGTATGGGACGTGGTGCTGCCCAGGACAAGTTCACGCAGTTTGTTATGGCCGTAGGCGCCCATGATGATGATGCCGGCGTTGCAGTCCGCGGCGAAGGAGACGATTTCCGCGCCGGGTTCGCCATCCCGGCGCGTGTATTCGACATTGATATCCCGGTTCTGCAGGTAATTCCGGGTTTCCTCCAGCAGCGCGGCATCCTCTTCGCCGCCCACCACCAGCACCCGCATTTTCCGCGCGTTATGCGTCGCGAAATCGGCGCAGACGCGCAGGGCCTTCTTGGCCTGGGGAGAACCGTCATAAGCGAGCACGATGTCTCCGTTCGTCGGGGTATCGTGGCCGGTTACGAGCACGGGTACCGACGCGCGTCTCACCACGGCTTCCGTGGTGGAACCGATCAGCCCGTCCAGAAACTGGTTGTGCTCTCCGGCCCGGCCCATCACGATCATATCCACCAGTTCGGCGTTTTCACAAATGACCCGGGGCACGACGCCGGTCTGCAGGCTGGTTTCACATTCCAGGCCCTGTTTTTCGCACAGTTTTCTGGCGTGCAACAAGGCGGTTTTGCCCCGCTCGTCCAACAACATGGAAATGCTGCCCTGGTAATTGACATAGGGCGCCGCGCCCAGTGAGGCGGTCAGATCACGCAGAAAGGGGCCTTCCAGGAGTTTGATGTCCGTGACATGCAGTATGAGCAGGGAAGCCTCCTGTTTCTTGGCGACCGCAATGGCGTATCGCACACCGATTTCAGCGGATTCGCTGCCGTCTGTGGTGACCAGGATGCGTTTAATCATGGCAGTGCCCTCATTGCGGCGCGGCACCGCGCGTCGCGCGGCGCCGGAGGCCCCGGTTATTTGGTCAGTTCACCAAAATTACGCAGCATGGCTATACCGTCCACCTGGCTTTTTTCCGGGTGGAACTGCACGGCAAACAGATTGCCTTGCCCGACCATGGCGGGGAAGGTGGCGCCATAAGTGCATCGTGCAAGGACGACGCTATCGTCCACTGGATCGGCATAGTAACTGTGTACAAAGTAGGCATAGGGCGCATCGCTTATGCCCTTGAGAAGCGTCATGTTGCGGCCTTCCACCGGCTGGAGGCGGTTCCAGCCCATGTGGGGCACCTTGAGTCCGGTTGTCCGGGCGTCATCGAAGCGGCGCACATGCCCCCGCATGAGGCCCAGCCCGGGCGATCCCGCGCCCTCTTCACTGGACTCGAAGAGCAGTTGCAGGCCCACGCAGATACCCAGGAAGGGGCGGCCGCTTAAGGCAATGTCTTTTACCAGGCCGTCAAGGCCCCGTGATACGAGCCCGTCGTAGCAGTCCTTGAAGGCGCCCACACCCGGCAGGACAACGCCCTCCGCTTTTTCGATGACCTTGGTGTCATCCGTTATTTCCGCGGCAACGCCTACCTTTTCGAAGCCTTTTTGCACGCTTCTCAGGTTGCCCATGCCGTAATCAATAATGGCTATCATAATTCAAGCGATCCTTTGGTGGAAGGTATTCCCGTAACACGGGGGTCTTTTTGCACGGCCTCGCGCAACGCGCGGCCGAAGGCCTTGAACAGGCCTTCGAGGCAATGATGCAGGTTCTTTCCGTAACGAAGTTCCAGGTGCAGGGTGATGCGCCCGTTGACGGCCACGGCCCGGAAGAATTCCTCGGCCAATTCCGCGTCGAAACCGCCGGGGCTGCCGGCCGGCAACGCGGCTTTGAACTCGAGGAAAGGCCTCCCCGAGAAATCCACAGTGGCTTCCGCAAGCGTTTCGTCCATGGGGACCACTGCGTGTCCGTAACGGGTCAGCCCGGAGGGTTCCCCCACAGCTTGAACCAAGGCCTTGCCCAGGCAGATGCCGATATCTTCCACGGTGTGGTGCAGGTCCACATGCAGATCGCCGGCGGCGCGCACCGTGAGATCGATCAGCCCGTGCCGGGCGATGTGGTCCAGCATGTGGTCAAAAAAGCCCGAACCGGTCTGAATGTCCGAACGGCCGGCGCCGTCCAGGTCGACCTGCACTTCCACACGGGTTTCTTTTGTCGCGCGTTCAATGCGGGCTTTTCGTTCAGGTTGCTTTGTCATGATGACACCTTATTCCTTTATCTTCCTACCAGCAGTCGGTCTGCGAGAAAACGGGGCAACCGGGCGTCCCGCACCCGCTGGCTGGCGCGTTCCACGTCATAGGGAACACGGATCATTTCGAAGGTCATGGAATCCGAGTCGAACAGGCCGAAAGCGGCGTCTGGATTTTCATCGCGCGGTTGGCCGACCGAGCCCGGGTTGATGAAATAGATTTTTTCGGGTTCCAGTTGTATATGGTCGTTGTCTTCCAGCACATAATTGCCGTCCATGCAAAAAACCGCCGGGGTATGTGTGTGTCCCATAAAACATACGTTGCAGTTCTGTTCTTCCATGAAATAGAGGTGGGGCACGACATCGTCCCAGGAAAACAGATAGATATTGTGATTTTTCGGGGCGCCGTGGACGGCGACGAAAGGCCCGTAATTCAAGGCGTCGGGCAGTCCGCGAAGCCAATCGAGCGAGGATTCGTCCAACTTCTCCCGGGTCCAGATCGCTGCGGTGAGCGCCACGGGGTTGAAGCCCCAGGGTTCCTCTATGGCGCAGGCCACCGCGTCGTGATTGCCCAGTATGGTCTGGATATTATGTTCGGCAACCAGGGAAACGCACGCATTGGGTTCCGCGTTGTAACCGACCACATCGCCGAGACAGACCATTTCCTCGACGCCGAGGCTGCTGATCCGGCTGAGCACCGCTTCCAGGGCGTCTATATTGGCATGCACATCTGACAGAATCGCGTATCGCAAAATAGTATGCTCCCATCCGGCGGTGATCGTGTTCGGTCACGGCCGATGCAATCATCTTAAACCCTTCCCGCTTTCCAACACAGCACGATAAAGACGGTTAACATTAAATACGGTATTAATTCCATTGGCAACCGCGACACGACAAAGGAAGCGTTAAGCATATCAGCGTTTCTGTTCCTGCCCAGGCAATTTCTTCTCTTTGTCGTTGATCGCCGCGCAGCCGCTTGTCAGTCCCGTCGCATTTTAATGCTCGACCATATTCTGCACGGCGGACACGGTCATAATCAAGTGATTTTATCAGAACAACGTCATTGATCGTGTTGCGGCCGGATTTCTGTTATCGGACACGGTCAACCGCCGCGCGGCCGATTCGCCAAATGCTTGAGATGATAGAGCAGCGCCTGGGCTTCCCGAGGCGACAAGGTGTCCGGGTCCACCGTTTCCAATTCTTTTTCCACCTGGCTGGGTTCGTTGTCCAGTGCGGGTGCGAAAAGGAGCATCTGCTGCGCCGGGGCCACGGCCGCGCCGGCCGCCTGCCCGCCGGATTCCAGGGATTGCAGGATTTCCCGCGCCCGTTTCAGGACGAGCGGGGGCAGTCCCGCCAGTTTCGCCACCTGGATGCCGTAACTGTGGTCCGCACCCCCGTCCACAACGCGATAGAGAAAAACGATGGTGTCCTGCCAATCGCGCACGGATACCGTAACGTTTTTCGCGTGCTCCAATTTTTCGCCGAGTTCGGTAAGTTCATGGTAGTGGGTGGCGAATAGTGTGCGCGCACGAATGGTGTCATGGATATGCTCCGCGACCGACCACGCGATGCTGATACCGTCATAGGTGGAGGTGCCGCGGCCGATTTCATCGAGCACCAGGAGGCTGTTCTCACTAGCGGTATTAAGAATTGCGGCGGTTTCGATCATTTCGACCATGAAGGTACTTTCTCCGCGCACAAGATTGTCTGAGGCGCCCACGCGCGTGAAAATGCGGTCGACCACGCCTATGGATGCGCCTGACGCGGGAACGTAGCCGCCCATCTGCGCCATGAGACAGATGAGCGCCACCTGCCGCAGGTAGGTGGACTTGCCCGCCATATTCGGGCCCGTCATGATCAGCATGCGCGCCCCGGTGGATTCGAGATGGGTGTCATTGGGCACGAATTCCCCATGCCGGGTTACCGCTTCCACAACGGGGTGGCGGCCGTCCTTGATGTGAATGTCGCCGGAGGTGTTGATGTCCGGCCGGCAATAATTGTTGGTGGCCGCCACTTCGGCCAGGGAGGCCAGCACATCCAGCGTGGCCAGGGTGTCCGCCGTCTGGCGGATGCGGGGCGCTTCATCGGCAACCTGCCTGCGCAGCGTCAGGAACAGGTCGTATTCGATAGACTCCATTTTTTCCCGGGCGTTGAGAATTTCCTCTTCCCGCTTTTTTAGCGCGGGCGTGACGAAGCGCTCGGCATTCGCCAGGGTTTGTTTGCGTTCATAGTCGGCGGGCGCGAGGTGGGCCTGGCCCCGGCTGATTTCAATGTAATAGCCGAAAACACGGTTATACCCCACTTTCAGTTTCGGGATGCCCGTGCGGTCCCGTTCCTCCTGCTGCAGTGCGGCGATCCAGTTTACCCCGCCGCGCACCAGTTCTCGCAGGCGGTCCAATTCCGCGTCGTAACCGTCCCGGATCAGGTTGCCTTCGTTGAGTGTGGCGGGCGGTTCGTCCACCAAGGCCCCGGATATGGCCTTTGTGACATCCTCCAGGGGATCCAGGGTTTCATACATTGTTTTCAGCAGGACGCTCTGCGATGCCGCTAGTGCGGCGCGTATTTCGGGAATGCGGTCGAGGGCGAGCCCCAGCGCCTTTACATCCCGGGCATTGCCCGCGCTTGCCGTGATGCGCCCGAGCAACCGTTCCACGTCCGGCATCCCTTTGGCCTGCTCACGAAAGGCCATGCGCAGGGTGATGTCCTCGTAAAACTCCGTCACGGCATCGAGCCGCGAATTAATGGCATCCGCGTCGACAAGGGGATGCAGGATCCACTGGCGCAGTTTGCGTTCGCCCATGCCGGTTAGTGTCTTGTCCAGCACGCCCAGCAGCGAGCCCCGCTTGGATTTGTCGCCCATCGTCGCCGTCAGTTCCAGGTTGCGTTGGGTGTTGCCGTCGAGCGCCACATAGGCGGAGGGCTGGTAATGGCGCGGCAGGGCGAGATGCGGCACGGAATCGCGCTGGGTTTCGCGGATATAGGCGATCACGGCGCCCGCGCATGCCAGGGCGAGCCGGGAGTCCTCCAGGGCGCCCAGTCCTTTCAGGGTGCTCAGTTGGAAGGTGCTCATGACCAGGTCGCGGGCGTAGTCGGGATCGAAGGCGGCCTCGGGCCGGTGTGTAAGTACAATATCGGGAAACCGTTTTTTCAGCGCAGTTGTGAATGAAGAATTTTCCGCTTCCGCGATCAATGTTTCCGCCGGGGCGAGCCGCGCGAATTCGTCAAAAAGGACCCCGTTTTTTGCCGGGGCGGTCAGGGTCAGGAATTCGCCGGTAGTCATGTCCACAAAGGCCGCCCCCGACATGTCTTCAGCGCATACCAGCGCGGCCAGGTAATTGTTGCGCCCGTCCTCCAGCAATTCCGGCTCCATGACGGTTCCCGGCGTGACGGTGCGCACCACCTGCCGTTTCACGATGCCCTTCGCCTCGCGCGGGTCCTCCATCTGCTCGCAAATGGTCACGGAGCGGCCCATGCGGACCAATTTGGCGATGTAGGCGTCCACCGCCCGGACGGGCACCCCGCACATGGGAATGCGCCGATCTTTCTCTGTGCCATCCCGCGAGGTGAGGGCAAGATTCAGCAGCTCCGCCGCCTCAATGGCATCATCCAGAAACACTTCATAAAAGTCGCCCATCCTGAAAAAAAGCAGGGAATCACCACATTCCGCTTTCGCCTGTAAAAACTGGCGCAGCATCGGTGTGGTGTGGTGGGGGGAGATATCCGCGGTATGCAGCCACTTATCAGTCATGGGGGTATTATACTGGTTGCCTTGGGGGTGGGTCATCTTTGGCAGAAGCGGCGGGAAGGACGCCCCCATTCGATGTGTGGATACGGCCGTTATTGGGCTTTGATGGCATACAGCCGGGACAATGTCGCTACGTACAAGACGCCGTTGGCGGCCGTGGGCGTTCCATGGATCTGATCCGGGAAACGGGTGGCAAACAGTTCATTTTTTTCTTTAGCCGCGGCGAGTATCGAAAAGGTTCCGTTTCGCGCGCCCACGTATACCCGGCCGTCCGCGCCGAGGCAGGAACTCCAGAGGCCGCGCCCGACCTGATGGACCCAATGGCCTTCGCCGGTTTCAGCGTCCACACAATGCACCCCGCCCGCGTCGTCGGTGACAAAGACCAGCCCGTTGATGATAGCCGGCGTAGCGCAGGATTGACGGGGGATCGCATAAGACCAGCGCTCCCCGGAACCTGTAATGTCGCCTTCCCCGTCGGCATCGATGCATTTCAGCCATGCCTGCCGTTTCCCCCACCAGATGTCGCCGCCTGCGACCACGTAGACGTGGTTGTTGTAAAAAACAGGCATGCCCATGATTTCGCTGGGACTTTCCCGTGTATTGCCGGAATACTGATGAATGTTCTCTTTAGGTCCGGCCGGATCGCAGTCGAAGCGCCACACGCACTCAAAGGGTGTGACGGTTTCTCCTGTCGTTCCGGACAAGGCCGAAAAAGCGTAACATACGCCATCTGGCCCGCCGAAAAAGATCAGGTGCCGGTCCTTTATTTCGCCCAGAGAAGGCGGTGACCAACTGCAATGAAAGATGCGCGGACCAATGCCCTCATCTTCCCTGGCCAGCAGCCTTCCGTTTTTCTTGTCCAGCGCGATGAAACTGGGCGCTGCAGGATTGCCGATTTTCTTATGGGTATTGTCCACTCCGTTACCTGTATTCAGATAGAGCACATCGCCGTCGAGCAAAATACTTGTGTGGGGGGAATCATGAGGGTAGAGGCCGATTTCCTCCCTCAGGTCAACAAGCCACAGGATATCCGCGTCGGGCGGAATGGCCTCGATGGCCGGCAGATGTTCGGGGGTAGCGTGCCTGCCTTCATCCACAAAGGGGCCGTCATTGCCGTTTTGCAGGCCCTCGAGATCCAGGCAAACCACCTCGCCGCGGTTTGTCACCGTGTAAACCCGGTCGCCTTCCACGGTCGGCTCGGAACACATGCCCACTCCCGGCCAATCCAGAAAATCGTCCCCCCCGATATGCGGCGCCGCCAGCTGCCAGCGCAGGCTTCCATCCCTTTCGTTCAAGCAGAGCAGCACGCCCAAATCTCCCTGGCGTCGGACATCGCGGGGTTCCAAATTGTTAGAGCCGATGAACACACAGCCCCGGGCTATAATGGGTGATCCGTAAGACCCGCCACCCAGCGGTGCGGACCAAAGGATACCTTCTCCCGTTTCAAGGCTAAAGTGTACAGGAAGCCCGGTTTCCTGGGAGATCATGTTCCGGGTGAATTTTTCGCCCCATTGCGGCTGGTCGGCGGCGCGGCACCATGCACAGGTCAGGAATGTAAACAGGACCGCGGCGGTCAGCAGAGCGAAGTGGACAAACTTGCGCGAAGACACGCGGCTTCCTTCGGGGATATTACTGTACGCGGGCATGGTCCTGCCTTTTGACAAGAAAAGCGCCGAGAGCCAGGTAGTCCAATTGTGCTTTTAAAAATGCCGTGATCGCCTCCTTAGGCGTTCGTATGATGGGTTCTTCATGAATGTTGAAACTGGTGTTGAGCAGCACACTGCTTCCGGTTTTCTCCTTGAAGATAGAGAGGATTTTATGGAAGCCGGGATTATTCTCCTTATACACCAACTGGGCACGTGCGGTGCCGTCAAGATGGACGATGGCGGGGTTTTCCCGCTTCATTTTGTCCGTGCAATCGAAACATACGGTCATGAACTCGGCGGCATGCAGAGCCGGCTCGGGATGAATGCAGTATAGAGGAGCGTCTTCCTGGAGGACGGCGGGGGCGAAAGGCATGAAATCGCTGCGCTGGAGCAAATGGTTCAGACGGTTGACCACGACGCGGTCCGTGGTGCGCACCAGGATGGAGCGGTTCCCCAAGGCGCGCGGCCCCCATTCCATGCGTCCGGAGAATCGGGCGACGATATGACCCTGCGCGAGGAGTACTGCCGTTTCCGCTTCGATGTCTTCGGTCTGATGGTAATCAAGATTTGCCCGCTTCAGCTCGGTTTCAATCTCCGCGTCTGTGTAGGATTCGCCCCAGAAGACATTCCGCACGCGTTGCGGCGCGATGCCGTCATGAGCGCACAAGGCGCCCAGTCCCAACCCGCCATCGCCCATATTTGGCAGGACAAACAGGTGGTCCACTTCGGGAAGCTCGTGAAGACGCTGGTTCAATTTCACATTGGCCACAACACCGCCCGCCACAGCCAGGTTTCGAAGACCGGTGTTGCGCAGCCAGGTCCGGGCGATTTCGACCACATATTTTTCTAGGTTTTCCTGCGCCCAGGCCGCGAGATCTTCCCTGCTGTATTTGTCCGCCAGTGTGCGTTTTGCCCAGTCGATGCCCCGCTGTCCGAAACCGAAGCCGCCGGTAAATTCAAGCCTACCCTCGTCGTAGCGGAAGGGGAAGGGTGTCTCCACATTTGCGGCATTTCCCCCGGCGGCCAGGCCGGTTATCTTGCCCTCGTCCCGGCAGGACACAAATCCGAAGGCTTCGGCCAATACCTGGAAGAACAGTCCCAGGCTGTCCCGGGAGGAAACCGCCCAAAGTCTTTTCATGGGTTTTCCGGGAACGCAGTGCAGCACCAGCAAGGACAACCCATCGCCCATGCCATCAATGGAGAGCACGAGCGCTTCTTCAAACCCGGACAGTTTCCAGGCCGCGGCCGCGTGGCCCACATGATGTTCCACATAGTGAAGGGATTTGCCTTTCAAAGCCCGGGGAAGCACCATGCGGGTCAAGGCCGGCAGAAAGGGCACGCACATGCGGCGCAGCAGGGACGTTTCCGATGTGTGAGAGACCGGCAGATAGAACGTGGCGTCGTCCATTACTTTGCGCAGGAACGAGTCTTTCTTTTCACGGCGTGCGTTGTAAAGCCAGAGATGGGAACGCGGCAGAAGGCGCACCGGCGGGGGAGGCGTCATCAGGCCGGACATGCAGATGTGGTCCACGTCCGACGGGTTCGCGCCGGTATAGGCGAAAAGGGAGTCCAAGGCAAGTTTCGGGAAGCCGCCTTCATTTTTACGGCGCGTGTATCGTTCTTCATTGGAGGCGAACAGCACCTTTTCCCCGTCGCCGAGGGCGACACCCGAATCAAACAAGTCTTCATTTATGCCGAGCCACAGGGTCATGATTATTTCCAGGATGGTTTATCGTTTCGCCTGGCGATACGGGCAGGCTGGACGAGCAACATTATCGCTTTCGGTTTATTTATGGCGCAACGCATTCAGCATGGCTTCCGGGCGCAGGGAAAAGAACAGACACAACTCAACCACCGGCGCGCACCAGCATTGGACACAATGCGTTGGTAGCCGCAGGTTTTTGAAGTTTTCTTCCATGGAGCCCCGGCCCGCTTTGCCGTTCAGAAAGTCGGCGACTTGGCACTGGTGGCAGGCGATCATGGAGCCGTCCGCTTCCAGGATGATCATGGAACGCCCGGCGATGCAGAAAATGGACTGCGGGTCCGGCCAGGAGGCCAGGTGGCGCAGACCTGTGAAGGAGTTGCGCACCGGCGCACCCTGCCGTTTCAACTGTACAATATGGGCGATGGCCTCGCGGTATTCCGCCGTGTCGGGGGCGATGGGATTCTCACGGGTGGACGTGCTGAGCCATTTGGTGGCCGGTTGAAACATAATCGGCACGCCGTATTCTTTTGCCGTGGCGACAGCGTCATCCACCGTGTCCAGGTTGTAACGATTCAAAACGCACTGCAGGCTCACGTGGATGTCGGAACTTTTACACAGATTCAGTGCTTCAAGGACCTTGTCGTAGGCGCCTTCGCCCCGGACCTTGTCATGCACTTCACGGGTGCCGTCCAGGCTGAGATTGAGGTGGTCCACGTAAGGACGTATCTCGGCAAGACGGTTTTGAAGCAGCCAGCCGTTGGAGCTGAGATAGGTTTGAAAGCCTTTTCGTTTCGAATAGTTCAGGATTTCGCCAATGTCCTGGCGAAGCAGGGGTTCCCCCCCGCCGAAGGTAATCCAGCGGGTGCCCATGCGCCATAATGCGTCCAGCCCGGAGCATACCTCCGCCGTATTCAATTCATCGCGCGGAGCATCACAGGAGGCGCAATACAGGCATCGAAGATTGCAGCGAAAGGTGATGTTCCACGAAGCGAACAGAGGTACCCTTTTCCGCAGTAAATGGAGTTTCACGAGGGCCATACCTGTTTCGAACATTTGGCGCATCTTTATGCCTCTAACGGAAATAATACGGGTTATGCGTACCGCCTGTGCCGACCCGGCTTCGTGCCGTATCCGCCTCAAGTCAGGGGCAAGTATACACGGTCGATCATGGACAGTACAAAACGGCTGGGCCTACTTCAACGCTTCCAGGTAGTTGCGGGGAATAGCAGCGGCAGGGTGTGTATTTACAACGGTTTGCCACTCGCGCAGGCGTGTTTCATCATTGTTTAAACCAGCCAGGGCCTCGTCAAACAGCTTCGCTGCATTAGGCGATTCCGGTACTTCAAGGAGCACTTTCCGGAATTGCGCGGCCGCTTCTTCGTACTTTTTTTGCGCCAAGAGGGCGCTGCCCAGGTGGATGTAATAGAGCAGGTTTCCCGGGCCCAGTTCTACCGCCTTTCGCAACAGTCTTTCCGCGACTTCAGCATTGCCTGTCTCCAACTGTTTCAGCCCAAAATCAGCCAGGGCGGGCAGTGCGTCATTTTTCAGGTAGGGCGCCTGTCCGAGTATGGCATCCAGCGCTGCCATTCCCTGTTCCGTGTCACCCGTCGCGCATTCTGTCAAAGCGCAGGCATACCGGGCTTCCATATCCGTGCTCGTCTCATTGGCTACGGATCGGCAAAAGGCCAGCGCCTCGGCTGCCCTGCCGGCCGGGAGGAGCGCCAGTGCGCGGCGTGCGTTCGGATAGGGGGATTCCGGGTGTGCTGCGGCAAGTTCTTCCCAGAATTGAAGCCGCTCTTCCACCGTGAGCAGATTGTCGATTCGCCTGCCCGCTTCCGCTCCGGCCATGGTATTCCATCCTGAATGAAGCGCGTTTTGCCATGCTTGAACCGCACCCGCATTCCGCTCTTGCGCTTTCAGGACATCGCCTCTGAATAACTGTATAAACGCGTCCTCCGGCACCAATTCAACTGCCAGGAGTGAGATTACTTCCGCTTCGTCCACCTGACCCGCCAACAGAAAATCATTGCCCGCCTGCAGGCTGAGCATGGCTCCGAGCGCATGGGCCTGCGGGTCGGCGGAGACTGCGGACCGTATCAGGCCGGCGCCTTCTTCAATGCTTCCAAGACGCAACAGCGCCGCGCCGCGACGAAGATTCGCCTTATGTTTCAGCATTTCCGGAGACGTGATTCCGCCATAGACATCAGCGGCTTCCCGCCATTGACGATTTGCTTCACAGGCAAGGCCGAAATGGAACGCGGCGACAGGGTTGCCGCTGTCCTGCCTGTGGATTATCTCCCATTGCTTCAGCCGTTCCTCATTGTTGCCCAGGCGTTCATACAGGGCATCTATCCGCTCCGCGATAATTGTCTGATTGACGTCGTTTACTGAGCTGAAACCCTGCCAGTAGAGGCGCATCGCGTCTTCATCCCTGCCATTGGCTTCGTGGACGCGTCCCAGGTCCAGCAGGGCAGTTTCAGATTCCGGGGAAAGAAGCGCGGCGGCGTTCACGAGTCGCAGCGCGTTCTCGAAGCGTGATTCAGATTCCATATGTTGCGCCGCCCGGTTCAACAGGCCGACAACTTCCGCTTTTAATTCGGCGCGTTCCTTCCAAAGCGCGTTTCCGGCGAGGTTTTCGGGTGTTTCTTCCCCTGCGGCAAAGCGCGCAATGGCGAGCAAAGCTTCCTGTTCGGGTTTTGAGCGCCATGGGGTATCCGCGTTTTGTATAAGCTCCACCGCTTCGGTGTATCTTCCGGAAAAAAACAATGCTTCGGCATACAGGCGCCGAACCGCGTCGTCCTCTGGATGACGTCCGGCCATATCTCGCCATGACGCTACGCGTTCATTTTCCGACTTCTGTGCCTCCCATACACGGGCGAGCTGCCCGAGGGCTTCTTCTCTTCTGTCGGTGTGCATAATCTTTTCTATAACGGACAGCGCCTCGTCGAAACGGCGCGTTTCAAGCAACGCGTTGGCTTGTTTGATACCCAGCAGCCCTTTTTCGGGCTAGCAGGCGAATGCGAGCGCATAGACTGGTTCCGCGGCGTTTGGGGCGCCGCGCGCCGCCAGTCGGTCGCCAACGGATTCCAGCAGCTGAGCGACCAGGTTTTTCAATTCGGGCGCTTCTTTGAGGGCCCGCGCAATTTCTTCCAAAGCCTCTCCGGGATCCGCTGATTCCAGTTTAAATACGGCATGTCGGATGGCAGCCTCAGGATGGGATGGGTTGTTTGTGCGGGCGGCCGCATAGGCCGCTTCCGCCGCGGCCTTTGCGCCGTCCTGTTCCTGGACAAGACCGAGTCTCAGAAAAGGCAGAACGGAATCGGGACGTTCGCTGCATATTCTTTGCCAAAAAAGCGCGAGTCTCTCTTCAAGCCCGTGTTCATGAGTCCATTGTTCCCAATAGTCCGCCGTCGGCTGATGTTCCGGATGCGCAAGGAGCAAACGGGCGTATGATTCCTCGATTAACTCCGGGGGAGCCGTCAGGCTGACGATTTCCAGCGCCTGGAGCAGCAAATCGGGAGAATCCTTCGCCCAAAGGTTGTGCAGGGTGTGAAGAAGCGCTTCCGCCTTTTCTGTTTCGTTTCGCCTGATATGTCGCTGGATGATTTGAACAAGCAATTCTTGCGCGAAGGATGTTTCCGTACCCGAAAGGTGTATCTCATTCAGGACCACATGTGTGGCCGCGTCGTATTTCCCGATGGCGATCAATGACTTGGCGATATAAAGCCTCTGCACAGGATCTTGGTTGACCAGGAGTGCCGCGTCAAACAGTAGTTCTGCTTGTTCCGTCTCGCCGAAACGCGCGGCGGCCTCAGCCATTCCGATTGTGCTTACCGGTTCATCGTCGACCCGAAACGTGTCCGAGGGATCGGGGGTGAATTGAATGCGTTGATAGGTACGAACGGGCGCTTCGGCATCGGGAGGGAGCATTGCATGCATCAGAAAGCGAAGGCAGGATACATCCGTGACTTCATAGAGGTTCATAAAGGCGCCGGCCAGGTTTTCCGGCAGCGCAAAACCTTTGAAATGGTTTCGTACCACCCCGATGGGCGAGGGCATTGTTAATTCATAGGCAGGAAATAAATACAGTATGGAGCTTTCTTCGGACTTGGGCAACCGTACACGGATGATCTGTGAAAAATTGTTCCAGGGGGCGGGTGAATCATAAAGCAGTACGATCCATTCCAGCGGGGTTCCCGAGGAAAGCTCCAGTGCGAAATAACGCGCTTTGGTCTGCCAGGCCTGCTGCCCATCTCCTGAATAGACAGACTGTACTATTCGCGCAAGAATCACATACAGCGCCTCCAGGTCCGTCTGCGCCTGCGGAGATGTTTCTTCACGTATTGGCGGTTCCGATTCGCGCAGGGTGAACCTGGTCCACTGTAGTTCGGAGTGCTTCTTCACCGGAACGGGTATGCGTTTGCTTGATGCGATGGCCGCCAGCAGGGGTTTTACCTGATAATACTGAAAAGCGCGCAGCAGGTAGAGCGGTGCAAGGACCACGATCGTCGCGCCCAAGGCGAACGCCGCCATGCGCTTAAGGTTGTTTCGCCCTAGTCCTTGATTTTCAAGGGGCTTTTTGCGAAGGAGAAGCGGCGCGGCCATCAAACGCTGGAAGAGAAAGCCCAGTATCCACAAGGGCACGAAAGACAGGTGGAACGCGTGCCGGAATTCGCATTGAAGGCTGACATATCCGCAGATGAACAGGACAAAGAAAAGTAACCCGAATGCCAGTGAAAGGCTGTGCCCGCTAATCAGCAGGATGGCGATTCCCGCGTAAATAATGCCGAAATAGTGCAAGTGATTTTTTAGCGTGAAATGTGATGTTTCAAACAAGTCTTTCCAGAAAGAACCGGCCATGCTCCAGATGGGAATGCCGTCGGTATAGCGCAGTGTGCGCAACAGCGCGGCGTAGCCCCTTGCCAGCAGGTCGGCGGGGAAGTGAAACGCCATGTCCGCCAAAAACTGGCGGCCGGCTTTTTCGGCGCCCGGACTGTTAAATCCGAAAATCGCGTCCGGTTCGTTATTAACGCGGCGATAGTAATCCTGCAACATGGCGAAGGTATAGTTGTCGCTGCCGGAGGCGAGCGGTTCATAGGCGCCCGGTTCCATGCCGAGCGAAGCCGCACGTTTCATTGAGAATCCCTGGACCATAGGGTGATAGGGTTGCGCCCCGCCTTCCATGCGCCCAAGCATGGGGTGGGCAGTTGCCAGAAAGGCAGCCAGGAACAGCAGCGGGGGCAGCAGGCAGCTCCACCGGAGGCTATGGCGCGCCCTGAACGCCGCAATGGGGACAATCACCAGCGCTGGCGCGACAAACACCAGGGCATCCTGGCGGAAACCCATGGCGATGCCGTTGAGCAACCCGAGCACGATGGACAGGGCGGCCAAGGTTCCGAAACGGAAACGATATTTGATCATCGCACCCAGTATAAAGATCAGGAGCAGAATGAAAGGGGCCTTGCTGAAATCGCGCAGACTGTTCATCATCGTTAACATCTGCGGCGACAGGGTAAAAAATACGGCCAGCCCCGCGCTCAAAAGGCGCCCCATGCCCAATCTCATAATGCCGTACACGGCAAAGGCACAAATTCCGAGAAGAAGGGCGCAAAGAGGTTCCAGCCCGGCCCAGGAAATGCCATATATGCGCCAGAAAAACGCCACCGTGTAAAGCAGGTAGCGATGATAGGAACTTACCGAGTTTTCCGCTTCGGGCAGATGTTTTGGCAATACATCGGGCGACAACGTTTCCCGCTCATTACGCAGAAATTCGCCCAGCGGGGGTGAGAAGGCCAGGTCAGGCTGATAAAATCCGCGGCCGCAGGCCAGCATTACCGCCGGCCCGTAAAGCATTTCAATACTGGTCACGGGGGAACGTCCGTGATTCAGATCGGCCAGGTGCTGCCGGCCTGCGTAACTGCCGAAAAAGAAGAGAAGAACGGCGATTATCGCGTCAGCCAAGGCAAGCATCTTTTTCCCACGCATTGGGCGTATGTTCATGATGGTGATTCTATTCCGGAAGTGACTTTAAACGGGAACGGCGCCGCTTCGCCTGTACGATTTCCCATCAGCATACTTTTCGACAGGAAACTAAAACCGCCTGCCGGCCTGATCAGGTTATCCGATTTGGCGCTGCCGATACCACTTTGCGTAGTGTTGCCTGCCATTTCAGTCAAAACATCAACAACCGATCGTGGTCATGACGGTTCGGAACGTATGTGCTTCTTGTGCAGTGTGCATAACTTCAATTTCGGAATGGTCCTTACCGATTCATTTTGTAGTGCTTGCGTGATACCTGGTACCGCGTTATCTGATGGTAACGGAGAATACGGTCGTATTCGCAGTGTTGGAAACGAGCAGTCCGCCGATGTTAACGGTCGCCCAGATAGACTCTGTGTTACCAGTTGTTTCCACGACCGCTCGCCATACTGACGGGTAACACTGATTCAGCGGCGACACGGAATGTCGGACGTATTCAGTGCCGCCACAGTCTAGTACCAAATCCGTCGGGCCAAATCCGGGTATCGGCAGTGAAAAGTAGATGTTAAAGGAAACGGCATTGTCGGAAGTCTCTCCTGCGGCTTCGATGTGTGCCTCGGGAGGCATTCCGTGCAGGAACGGATAGGTTTTGTCTTCCAATAAATCGAAGGCGCCGCCGCCGTTTATCTGCCAGCCGTCGTAGGTGTCCGGGCACAGCATTTCCACAGTACCCTTGCCGAATGCGCCTTCCAGTCTGGTGTCACGGGGGCTTGGCGCCCCCTGTCCTGTGTTTTCAATATCCCAGTAACAATGGTATATGGAAGGCTGCCAGCCGATGACATAGTCCAGCAGGCCCCCAGTGACCGGCCCCGATACAGGACCTGCGGCATAGCAGGTGTCCAGTGTGCCAGTGTTGTATATCCCGACCAATCCAGACGCGCATCCTTCTGATGAGGCGGTTTGCACCAGGGAGAAACACTGACGGATTGTCGCCGTCCACGCCCTTCCTGCAAGGCCGCCAGCCGCTCCCTTGTCAGAAACCGTGGCGCCTGATGCAAAACATTGCGTAAGGATGCTGTTGGAAACGGCACCTGTTATCCCGCCTGCCTCACCGAAATGGGCCCGCACGTTCGCCGTTGCCCGACAGCGGAACATCGTACCGCCATTCTGGAAACCAACCAATCCGCCTATGTTGTTGTTTCCTTCCACTTCACCCCGAAAAAAACAGTTGGTCAGGGCACCATTGCTTTCCCCAACTAATCCGCCTATGTATTCGCCACGGCCTCGGATTGTTGCTGTCGCGGAAGATGCACGTATCTGTCCCGACGGACCGTTTTTACCAGCCAAGGCGCCTCGGAATGCGCAATTAAACTCAAAGTCCAGGGTACCCGTTACATGGCAATTGGAAATGAGCCCGTCATTGTTGCCCGCCAACGCCCCCGTGCAGAGGCCGGTGTCAGAGATGTTCACATTACGAAGAAACAAATCGTGAATCTCGGCTTCTTTTCCGAGTGCTCCGAAAAGGCCGTTGCAGGATTCCCCGGCGCCTTGGAGGGACAGGCTGTTGATAGCATTGTCGTTGCCAATGAAACAACCGTTAAATGGTGCATTCAACGTCCCAATAGGAATAAAATCCCCTGTTTGGGAGACATCAATGTCCCCGTTTAGGCAATACCGGCCATCGAGGGGATAGGCCGGATCGTTGCCGATGCGCTGCATTTCCTCCAGGCTTCGGATCGGTTGTGCGAACACTGCCATCAATACCAACTCTTTGGTTATGTTTCTGGCCACAGTGGGATTTTCAAAGGTATAGTGCTTATCATCCACCTCCCACCTGCCAAAGCAATACCCATCAGGCGCAATGGCGGTAACAGGGGATGCGTTTTCGCCGGCCTTGACCTGTTGCACCGTTTCTCCTTCAAGTAGGGCGCCCGGGGTGCCGTCGGTTTCAAATGTGACGGTAAACAGGGGCGTCTTCAATTCGATTTCATATATTCGAGCAGAATGCACCGGCGTTAACGATCTGAAAACGGTTTTCCACCGCAGATCGTTCGACTTCTCCCGGAAGAAAACGGTCTGGCCGTCACGGGCGCCGAACCACTCTTTACCGCCGTTGTTGGTGACATAGAAATCGAAGTTTGTATTGGGGGGAACAAAGGCTTTTAATCCGACCGTGACTGCCGTGAAGGATTCCTCCAGCCGGTTTATCGGCCGGGATATGGCTGTATTGCCGTTGAAATCAAATTGAGGGAACCGGCAATCACGGGTGATTTCCGGGACAAATGCCGCGCGGAGGGTATCCAGGACCGCTGTGTTGATCACGTCAGACGCAACAATGTCGCCATAGGCGCCTTCGGTTTGCTCCCGGCAAAGGAAACCATAGCCTCGGGGTTGACTTGCCGGGTTGTAATAAAGGCGGTTGGCGGCGTTTCGGATGCCTGCGATGATATCTTTCGTTCCGTTCTTGTCCACATCGGCGGCAATTATGGAAAGAGTTTCATCGTTATCCTCGGAAATCGGCGTTCCGATGACATCCGCGAAAGGCTCCCCTGAACCGTTGTTGAGATAAAGACGGTTCGGGATGCCAGAATTACCCGCAATCAGGTCCAGATCGCCATCGTCGTCAATATCGGCCAGCGCGACCGAAAAAGTCTTATCCCTGTCTGCGGTAATGTCCATGCCCGCTGTCCCTTTAAAGGGTGAATTGGTTCCGTTGTTCAGGTAGAGCCGGTTTGTGTTAGCGTAATTGCCTGTAACTACGTCCATAAGGCCGTCGTTGTTCACATCGCCAACGGCCAGAGACAGGGTGCTATGTATGTCATCTGTTATCTCGATGCCTTTGACGCCGGAAAAGGGATGGATCCAGCCCGTGTTTAAATACAGCCGGTTTTTGCCGCCATAATTACCAGTCAGGACGTCCGGATATCCGTCGCCGTTCATGTCCTCCACTGCAATGGCAAAGGTGTCATAGATGTCATCGGTTATGTCTACGCCCGCTGCGAAAGAACCGTTGCCGCTATTCAGAAAATATTGATTCTCCGAACCCATATTACCGGTAACAATGTCAACAAATCCGTCTTTGTTCAGGTCGCCGGTCTTGATGGATGTCGTGGCATAGGCGTCGGCGCCGAGATCATAACCAGTCCAAGTGCCGTTTTCCGTATTGATGTAGTACCTGCTTACCTGTTTCATGGCGCAAGCAATAATATCTTGAAGCCCGTCATTGTTGAGGTCGGCAACGGATATGGCTGTGACCTGGTGTATGTCATCTGCGATGGGAGTGCTTTCAGCCAGGCTACCGTCTTGTTCGCTGACATGAGTAAGGAGGCCGCGGTTCAGGGTGCCCACAACCAGGTCCGGCCGGTGATCGTTGTTGATGTCGCTCACTTTCAGACAGGTGGTTTTCGTGTCTTCAAGACCGAAGGCGGCGCCTGTTACTCCCGAAAAAGGATTCGAGCACCCGCGGTTTAAAAAGACATAATTTGGAACCCCTGAATTTCCCGCCACCACATCAAGCCGGCCATCTCCGTCAAAATCGCCAAGAGCGGCAGAGGCTGGATTTTGTGTGCCGTCCGCAAAGGTGATTCCTTCGGCGAACATACCGCCGCCGTTCGCGTAAAAAAGATATCCGAGTGAACCGGCCGCCGTTACGATGTCAGCCGTTCCGTTGCCATCCATATCGCCAAAAAGGATGTCTACGGTCAAATAGTTATCCGCGCCAAGGTCCATGCCCTTCCAGGAAAGGTCGGGCGAATTCAGGTACAGGCGGTCCGGCGAGCCTTCGTTTCCGGCGACGATGTCAATCCATCCATCGCCGTTACTGTCACCCAGGGCTAACGCGGCTGTCTTTTCAGCATCATTGGTGATATTGAGCCCCTCATGGAAGGCGCCGAAGCCATTATTGAGGAACAGGCGGATCGGCTGTTCCCACTGTCCCATGACAATATCTGGCAGGCCGTCCTTGTTCATGTCCGCGACCTTGACGCAGGTGACATTCAAGTATTCATCGGAGATGGGAATGCCCTCCCCGAACTCACTGCCTCCCCGGTTCAGGTGGATCAGGCTGGTTGTGCCGTAGTTGCAGAATAGGATGTCCAAGCGGCCGTCAGCATTGAAATCGCCTGAGGCGGCGCAGCGCGTGTCGCGCACGTCTCCCGCAAAGGCGACCCCGGGATGGAAAGTTCCGTCGCCTTTGTTGATATACGCCAGGTTTTTTTGATTTGCGTTACATTCGATAACATCCGGGAAACCGTCCCCGTTCAAATCTCCAAGGATAACATTACTGGTGGCATGGCTTTCTTCGGAGAGGTCCGTTCCTTTTGAAAAAGAACCGCTGCCTTCATTGACATACAACCGGTTCGGGCTGTTGAAATTGCCGGTAATGATGTCGGGTTGCCCGTCATTGTTTATGTCTCCCACCGCTACGGAAACAGTGTCATGACTTTCCTCGTCCAACTTAACAGGAAACCACACACGATTGGTCGATTGTCGGGGAGCCATAAGAAACGATTGCAGCAACATACCCTCGTCCTGCAGCCATTGTGCCGTGGTATGTCCTGGATCCATAAGCGGCGCACCACCGGGACTCTGGCCCTGTGATGGCGCTGCGCAGATTTCCGCCATACAAGCAGCCAGGAATAATAAAACAGGGAGGATGTGTGGGGACCGTCTAGTCACTGATATACCCCAGGGATTTCAAAATTTCAAGTTTCACCGGGTCAACTTGTACTTCCGCGCTTCCTTCCGGTGAAGGGGTAGTGGCCGCACGAATTTTTGAATTCTTCTTGAGATGCGCTTTTAAACTCTGGCGCAGTTCCTCGGCGATGTCCGGATGGGCCGACAGCAGGTTTTCCGTTTCAGGGGCCCCTCCGGCTATGGAATACAGAAATTCTTCCCGGTCCTGATTCCGCATAAATCTCCAGTCGCCGCGCGTGACGCTTTCGCACGATGTCCAGCCGTTAAAGGAAAAGATGGGCCTGCCTTGAAACTGTGAATTATCCCCGCGCAGTAAGGGTAACAGGCTTTCACCTTGGCAGATTTCAGGTGCCGGCAGTTTCAGGAGGTCGAGCAGGGTGGGGGCAATGTCCGCCACCTGTACCTGCTCGGACAGCACGGCACTTCCGATGCCGCCCGCCGGCCAGCTCATGATCAGCGGAACATGTATCTGGTCCTGATAGGGATCCTTGCCATGAGCCCATTCACCGCGCTCTCCAAGGGCGAAGCCGTGATCTGAAATGAAGATGATCAGGGTATCCTTCAGGAGGCCGAGCTCCTCCAGCTTATCCCGGACCCGCTTAAAGTTATAATCCGCGTACAGAATGCTGCCATCATACCTGTCCGGGGGGAAGGCGTTTTCAGGATCCCGGTACACCTGGTCGAAGGGCGGGGGTACCGCGTAGGGACAGGCCTCCGGGCGTGGCGTCCATAATTCATGGCATTCCATGGTGTGGATATACAGATAGAAGGGGCGGTCGCGGTGCTGCTCCAGAAAGACGGCCGCCGCATTGTACGAGTCTTCGGTGACGGATTTGTTGATGTCAAACAAATCCACAAGCCGGTCAAAAGACTTTTGCGTTGTCGATGGGGGCGGGGCATAGGTGTTCTGCGATATCGCCGCCGTGCTGTACCCGAAGTCGTGCAGGACTGTGGAAAAAAAACGGAACTCGTCACCGTAAGTGTAGCCGTTGTTGCACGTGTACCCGTGGGCTTGTGAATCGACCCCGGAATAGAGCGTCATTACCGAAGGTTTAGTACACGTTTCCTGGGAAAAACAATTCCGAAATAAGACACCTTCCCTGGCCAGTAGCGACAGGGTAGGTGCCGTTATGCGTTCGTATCCATAAGCGTCAAGGCGGTCCGCGCGGAGGGCGTCCACGAGATATACGAGAATGTTTGGTAACGTTCGCGGACCGGCTTCCGCATCGTACACGCATGGGGTGCTCCACATGCCTACCTGGCCGGCCACGGAAGAGTTCACGGACAGTTCGATTTCGACTTCGCGGCCTGCGAATACCGACAGGTCGGCGCGACAGTCCGTCCATCTTTCCGAGCCGACGTTGTCTTCAACCAAAACAACCTGTCGTTGGTTGTCATGAGAAACGGAAAGACTGAATGACGCTGGACCGCTATCCTGCACGGATGCCAGGCCGGCTGTAAAAACGGGATTATCGGGAAGGCGCAGGCGATAAGCCGCGCGGGCGGGCGTGTGCATGAAGAGTACCGGTCGGATTTCGCCGCCTATGGCGTATTCGCGGGCGCCGACCGCCGCGCCTGAAAATAGTTCCGTTCGATTGCGCACTTCCACACGCACTATTTCAACGGAAGAAGCCGCATCGCAGAACAGCATAAAACCGTCCACAATGCGGTTTTTCCGGAATGCATCCATACCCTGCACCTGTATGTCATAGGTATGCATGGCGCCGTCCGCGTTCGCGGGGATGTCAAAATAATCGCCGTCCAGTTCCAGGACGTTTATGTCCCAGGGAACGGATCTGTGCCGCCAATAAAGCCTGATCTTATCGGTGCCTGTAAGGCGCAATTCCAAGGCGACGGAGGCGGCCGCGGACGAGAAGATGCCAAGGCCTTCCGGCAGGATTACGTATCCCTCGCCCTTCGAGGCGAATTTGAGTATGTTATCAACAACAACCAACTCGCCATTCTCAGATTCAAGGGGCGGAATCGGCGTTGATGGCGGCCATACCGTTAATACAGAAGGTGCACTTTTCTCCTCCATAGCGGATGTGCTCAAGGTGGCCTTGTCCAGGTGCTCCTCCAGCCTGTAAATAAAGGGTTCCGTGGCACTTCCGGAAACAGTCACCCGTCCCGTCGCGACTATGGCGGAATCTTCGCCTTCCGGCCGCGTTTCAGCCGCGTTGCTAATGGCGCCCGAAACCAGCAGGAACAGAACGCAAAACGACAGCATGGAGACAAATGAATTCAAAGGCAAAAAGGGACAAACGCTTTTAGTCATCGGTTGTTGTCCTTGTAGGAGGCATGCAACGGGAATCCTTTACGGCATGTTTCCATTCTTTACCAAAGTCTGTAATCTGGATGCTATCGCATTTTTTGAAGCCTGGAAACATGGAGCAAATATTGTAACAGAAATCAGGGTAATGGTAAACTTCGCAAGCAATGGTGGTGTGAATAGGATGTCCAATCAGCGGGATTCCCGCAATAGAGCCGGGTGGAGCCAGGTAATGCATGAGGTTTCGGCGGTTGGGCTTCCCGAGGGCTTTTCTGATGGGTTGGGTAGAAATAAGATGATGCGCGATAAAAGACTTCCAAACGAGTCTTCCCCCAAGTTTTCCGTGGGCAAGACCATACTCTATTCTCTGCTTCCAGCCCTGGTTCTGTTTGGGGTGGCAGAGGGGGGGGCGCGCCTGCTGGAACTGTGGAAACCTCCGCTAACGCTGGACTATGGATGGGGATTTAACGAAGGCAGCCGGGTGTTTGAACCGGGTGGCCTGTTGCGCAACAAGATGATTACGCGCCCGGAAAAGGTCATATCCTTCGTCAAACAGTCCTTTGACATGCCCAAACCCTCCGACATTTACCGCATCATTATTATCGGCGGCTCAAATGTCAATTACATGAATTACAATTTGTATAAAATGTCCTCAAGGCTTACGCGCACTCCCGGAGAAAACCGACGGTTTGAAATTATCAACTGCGGCGGCTGCGCCTATGGCACAAGCCGCCTTAGAATCATGATGCCGGAACTCCTCAGCTATGAGCCGGACATGCTGTTGATCTATTCTGGCCACAATGAATTCGAGGAGATGATCCACAAAGCCCTGGTGAATGTGGAGTCGATTCCGGTCCAGAAGGCCGCCTATTCCCTGGCCATGCTTCGTTTGCTAAGGGACATGCTTGCCAGCGTGCAGATGACGTGTCTCGATGTCCAGACACTGCGCGAAACCGTGCCGCCTGAAATCGACGCAAGCACCGGCATGTACGCGTTTTCCGCCGAGGAAATCGCCGCGCATATGAATCTTTACCGGGAAAATCTTGCAGCCATTGTTTCCCAATGTAGAGAGGAAGACATCCCCGTCATCATCAGCACGGTTGCCTCGAACTACTGGAAACCGGGTCTTCACGCGACCCTTGCGGACACAGGAGCACGAATTCAGCAATTGTACGATGAAGGCCGCTATGAGGAAGGAATGGCCCTTGCCCGTGAAGCCTTGGCTGGTTCCCCCCGCCACCAGGCGTCCGATACGGAAAACAGGATTATAAAGGAGGTCGCCCAACAGTTTTCCCTGCCCCTGGTTGAGGGAGAAAAACTGATTCTGGAGGCGGAACCCCATGGCGTGCCTGGCGAAACCCTGTTGAGCGATCATTGTCATCTCACCGACGCTGGTCGCGAAATCGTACTAAGGGCATTTGAGGCGGAAATTCGGAGTATTGCCAAAATTGGCGGTTAATATGGAGGACGTATTTGTTTTCGATTGAAGGCTGTGACGCGTCTTGAGATGGAGACCGGCAGGAATCTGCAACTTAGACCCCATGAGTACCAAATGAAAAGGCGATTCTTTAAAAGCATATACGTGTGTCTGGTTGCCTTCTTGTGGTGTGCGGCGGTTGTTGTGTTTATGGAGGGGGCGGCACTTGTATATCAGTTGCGCATGGAACGTTCCAATCCCCTGATTGCCGCTTATCGCGCCGGTCAGCCTTTGCCTGAATCCGACAGTTCGTTGGATATAAATGCGGTTGATATTTTTTTGCCTGAAGAGGTGGGCGGCTGGGATACGAGGCCGGTTCCCTCCGCGATAGACACTTCCCTCGAACAGGCACTCGCTTGGGGGCCGCTTCATTCAGGGGGGGGGGAGGAACGGCAAGCCCATCGTGCGGCTTTTTTTAACCTTTCTCCCGACGCCCGGGAACTGTATGCACGGCTCCGAAAAGAGATGATACTTGTTTTCAGCCCGGACAAACAGATTATAAAGGTTTACGGTTCCGACAAGTTTTTTTTTGAGGGGATTCAGTACGTTTTGTTCCGTGTTGCCATTTGCAGTTCCGGTATTGTGAGTGCCGTATATAACGCCTTGGACACAGCGCTGAAAAGCGGCCAGCCTGAAACATTTTCCCTCTATTGGCCGAATCCCGTTGAACCCATGGCGGTGCTATCGGCAAGTTGTATTCCGGCTCCGGGTGGGGGAGAAAACGGGGGAAACGGGTGCGTGTTCGTAAGCCTGAATCCCGATGAAATCACTACAGGTCCGGCTGGCCAACTGCCCGAAGATTCTCGCTGGGTGGTGCCGCACTATCGTTTTAAGCCCAACTATGCCGGGTCGACCCATCCCGGATTTACAACGAACAGCCTGGGATTCCGGGATGTCGAACGTGCCGTGCCCAAGCCGGAAGGGATGTTTCGCATCGTATGTGTGGGCGGATCGACAACGCAGGAGGGGGCTACCAATGAATCCACTTTCCCGGCATTGCTCGAAGCCCGATTGAGGAATGTTTTTCCTGGAAAGGAGATTGAAGTCGTGAACGCGGGGGTACCCGGTATCGCGACGCCCCTTCATTTGCTCCGCCTTCCAGACTATCTGGCGCTGGAGCCCGATCTCGTGATCTTGCATCTGGGCGTGAATGACACCCTGTTAAAACACAATATGTGGCTGGTAAATTTTCTTCCCGCTCATCTCCGCAGCGCCCGAATGTTTTTTCCTTCCATAGGCGCCCCTTCCCTGGAAACGTTTCAGGACTTTCACCGCGAGTATATGGGGCGTAATCTGGCGCTGATGTCTTTCCTGTTTCAACGGCAGGGCGCCGCCGTCGCTTTTGCTTCCATTGCCTGGCCGCACCCGGAAACCATAACGGCCAAGGAGCGACAGTATTACAACTATCAGGGGCAGTATACGTGGGAATTTCCGGCCTTTAAGTTGGATACGTATGCGAAGTATATCAAGGAAAGCAACCTGGTATTGCAGGATGCCGCCGCTGCCGTAGATGGAATATATATCCCTGTGGCGGAAAATCTACGCGGAGGCGTTTCCCTATTTACGGATTTCTGCCACATGACACCTGCAGGAATCGAGGCCAAGACGGAAATACTATTCAAGGCTATCCGACCGATATTGGAGAAAAGGTTTCAGGAAATACAGCGTACAGGCTGAATGACTTGTAAGTCTCTTTACCGGCGCGGTGAAGCGTACCGCAGCGTAATGTTTTTTCTATAGGATTTCCGGTTTTATATCAAATCCGGGAATGCAGTGTCATTGTTATTTACCGAGAGGAAGTTCATTGGTGTCCAGCCAGATAAATCCGCTATCGAAAGTGACGGCTGGGAACGGATATGCGGGAATGCCCCGCAAGGGATGCTGGGAGCATGCGACGGCGGTCCTGATTATTCTTGCCGCCTGTGTGTTGAGGATGTACTGCCTGCCATCCCAGTCCGTTTGGAGCGATGAGTATGTAAGTGTCGCTTACCTGGATGTCGCCACGTGGTCGGATTTCAAGGCTAGCTACCGGCAGCACGACCCCTTTATGCCTCCCCTGTATCATGTGTCGCTATACTGGTGGGCACGGCTTGTCGGCACCCGCGCCGTGGCGCTTCGCTGTTTATCCATTGGATTGGGTTTGGCCAGTCTTTGCATGATGTATATACTCGGCCGGAGTCTGTTGGGCGGGAAAGGCGCCTTGTTCGCCTTGGCCTTGTTCGCGTTTTCACCGCAGCAGATCTATCATGCCCAGGGAATTCGATGCTATTCTTTCGTTGTGTTTTTTGCGCTGGTTTCCGCTTATGCCTTCTGGCGCATGTTGCATTACGGCGGTATGCGCTGGTGGATTATTAACGCAGCGGCCGGCATGTTGCTGGTCTGGACGCACTTGGGAGGCGTCCTGCTTGTAGCGGTATGGGGTGTGGGAGCGCTCCTGTGGCTGCGCCGTCAATGGTCCGCCATAGTGCTTTGGGGAGGTTTTCAGGCGCTCTCGATGCTGCCCCTGGCGGCCCAGGTACTGACGACCATGCATTACCAATCCCGTCCTGATGTCGGCAACACAGCGCTGAGTAATCCCGTCATGTTGCTTGTGGGTATGATAGTCCCTTTTTTCAAGGATACTTCTTATGTGATGAACGCATTACCCACAGCGTATCTTATAGACGCAGGATTAATCAGCGTCCGGGAATCCATGTTGGCCAGGGTCTTGGTGGTCGCCTCTTTATTGCTCGCCCTTTTCTTTCTGATTTCCCTGGTGTCTGTGCTAAAACAAATCGTCACGGAACGGGCTTCATGGTTCCTAAGGACCTCTGAAGAACGCAAATCAATTCCAGGGGCCGCACTTTCCGAAGCGGAGCAGCAAAAGGGCGAGACCTCAGCCATGCGGTTCCTGTTGCTTTGGTTCCTGATGCCGGCGCTTATGCTGTATGTCCCTGTTGTCCTGGTTAACTCGGCGGCCTTAGTACCACGCTATACCATCTTCGCGTCGCCGTCGCTTCATCTGCTGGTGGCCGGAAGTGTGATTGCAATCAGAAAACCAAAAAGAATGGTGGCGTGGGGGGCGGGCATCATTATCCTCATGATGATTTTCGGCTTAAGCACGACGATATTGCCTATCCGGGGGAACTATCTGGCCTTAGGCCAACTGCTCGAAACCGGTTATGACGGTCAATCCGTTGCCGTATTGGGGGATTCTCCCCTGCTTGCTTCCCAGGTGGCCTATAACAGCACATTGCCGGCGGACCGCATTGTACAGGTTTATTCTCTTAAGGAGATTTCTCTTTGGCTTGACAAAGAACTTATGAATGCGGAAAGTGTTTGGTTTGTGCTGGAAGAGACAGAGCAACTGGAAGACCCCATAATGTTGCCGCCCGTGGAACATTTGTTTATGGGAAAGGGGGTGGAGTACTCAAGGCACTTCTTTTACGGACCTCAGCTACTTCTTGCTTATCACATCCGGCGATGAACGGTCGTTTTAAAAGACATGTCGCTATTACAAGCAATGAAAACAGGCATGTTCTGTAAAATTGTGGATTAGTATACTTAACAAATGATCATATCACTTCTTGATTCGGGCGGTTATATGGCGCATAATAACTTTCCGCCTACGCTGTAATCCCAAGGTGCTCAAAACCTTTTTTTGATGGTGAACAACCGCGCGTTTCCGGGTGCGCGGTCACGCTGCAGCGCGGTGATGTTTATTGCCGGCAGAAGTGCCGTGCAGGTGCGGGGCGGTTTCCCGGCGTTTGAGTACTGTTTACCCCTAAACTGCAAAGTGGAGTCGATACGATTATGAGCAGACCGATGCGTACGCTGGACGGAAATGAGGCTGTTGCCCATGTCGCCTATCAGGTAAGTGAAGTGGCGGCAATTTATCCGATTACCCCCTCGTCCCCCATGGGCGAATGGGCGGATCAGTGGATGTCGGAAGGGCGCAAGAACATCTGGGGCACGACCCCGCTCGTCGTGGAGATGCAGAGCGAGGCGGGGGCCGCCGCCGCGGTGCACGGAGCATTGCAGGCCGGGTCGCTGGTCACCACCTTTACGGCGTCCCAGGGACTGCTTCTGATGATTCCGAACATGTTTAAAATCGCGGGGGAACTGACCCCGGCGGTATTTCATATTACGGCGCGCACCCTGGCCACACATGCTCTGTCCATTTTCGGCGATCACAGCGATGTCATGGCGGCCCGCTCCACGGGCTTCGGTATGCTGTGTTCCGGTTCCATTCAGGAAACCCACGACATGGCGCTGATTGCCCACGCGGCGACGCTCGAGGCCCGGATCCCATTCATGCACTTTTTCGACGGGTTCCGCACGTCCCATGAGGTAAACCGTATTGAAATGCTGTTGCCCGAAGACATCCGTGCCATGATAGACGATGAACTGGTGATTGCCCATCGCCAGCGGGCCATGTCCCCTGACCGGCCCATTCTTCGCGGTACGGCCCAGAACCCGGACATATTCTTTACCGCGCGCGAGGCGTGTAACCCCTATTATGATGCCTGCCCCGCGATTGTCCAGAAGACGATGGACAAGTTCGCTTCCATCGTCGGGCGGAACTACCACCTCTTCGATTATGTGGGTGCGCCCGATGCGGACCGCGTGATCGTTATTATGGGGTCGGGCGCCGAAGCGGCGGCGGAAACCATAGACTATCTGGCGGAACGGGGAGAAAAAGTGGGTGCGGTTATCGTGCGCCTGTACCGGCCCTTCTCCGCGAAAGATTTTATAAACGCGCTTCCCGCCACCGTAAAAACTATTGCCGTCCTTGACCGCACGAAGGAGCCCGGCGCGGCAGGCGATCCAATGTTTATGGATGTCGCCACTGCGGTAACGGAAGCGGTGATGGAGAAGACTGCCCCGTTTACGGTGATGCCGCGCATTCTGGGAGGGCGTTACGGCCTTTCTTCCCGTGAATTCAATTCGGCCATGGTCAAAGGTATCTTCGATGAAATGGCGAAAGAGAAGCCACGCCGGCATTTCACGGTCGGCATCAAGGATGATGTCGCTAATACCAGTATAGACTATGACCCGGCGTTCTCTACGGAAAGTCCCGATACCACCCGCGCTATTTTTTACGGGCTGGGCGCGGATGGAACGGTGGGCGCCAACAAAAACTCGATCAAGATTATCGGCGAGGATGCGGGGTATTGCTCGCAGGGCTATTTCGTATATGACTCGCGCAAATCAGGCGCCATGACCACCTCCCACTTGCGCTTCGGCCCCAAACCGATCCGAAGCACCTATCTCATCAACCGCGCCAACTTCGTCGCCTGCCATCAGTTTTCTTTCATGGAAAAGTTCGACGCGCTGAAGGTCGCCGAAGATGGGGCGGTTTTCCTGCTCAACAGCATCTACGGACCTGAAGAAGTATGGGATCGCCTTCCCAGGACAGCGCAGCGCCACATCATAGAGAAAAAACTAAAATTTTACGTTATCAACGGCTTCGAGGTTGCCAAGGCCGCCGGCATGGGCGGACGCATCAACACGGTGATGCAGACCTGTTTCTTCTATATCAGCGGCGTACTGCCCCAGGAACAGGCCATCGAGTCCATCAAGACATCCATCAAGAAGACCTACGGCAAGCGCGGCGAATCCATCGTCCAGAAGAACTGGGCGGCCGTGGACATGGCGATCGAAAACATGCATGAGGTCAAGGTTCCGGACAAGGTGACCAGTTCCTTCGATCTGCGCCCGGCCGTGCCCGAACAGGCCCCTGAATTCCTGCACGAATTCACCGCGTCGATTCTGGTCGAGGAAGGCGACACGCTTCCGGTCAGCAAAATGCCGGTGGATGGCACGTTCCCAACCGGCACCACCCAGTGGGAAAAACGCAATATCGCCCTTGAAATCCCCTGCTGGGACCCGGACGTATGCATTCAGTGCGGCAAATGCGCCTTGGTCTGTCCCCATGCGGTGATTCGCTCCAAGATCGTGGACCCGGCGGCGCTTGCCGATGCACCGGAAGGATTCAAATCCGCTAAGGCGCGCTGGAAAGAATTCCCGGACAAGGCTTTTGTCCTGCAAATCGCGCCGGAGGACTGCACCGGGTGCACCTTGTGCGTGCAGACCTGTCCGGCCAAGAACAAGCAGGAAGCCAAACTGCGCGCGATCAATATGGTCGAGCAGGCGCCCATCCGGGAGCGCGAACGGGCCTGCTGGGACTTTTTCCTGACCCTTCCCGAGGTTGACCGCAATGCCGTAAAACATAACCTGGTCAAGGATGTGGCGTTGCTGGAACCGCTCTTTGAGTTCAGCGGCGCCTGCGCCGGATGCGGCGAAACGCCCTATGTCAAATTACTGTCCCAACTGTTCGGCGACCGCCTGTTTGTGGGCAACGCCACAGGGTGCTCGAGTATTTACGGCGGTAACCTGCCCACCACACCTTGGGCGAAGAACAAGGACGGACGCGGCCCGACATGGAACAACTCCCTGTTTGAAGACGCGGCCGAATTCGCCCTGGGCATGCGTGTCACCATTGACCGTCAGATGCAATTTGCCGAAGAACTGCTGGTTCGTTTGGAAGGGGTGATCGGCGGCGAACTCGTTAAGGCGCTCCTGGAGAATTCTGGAAAGAATTCCGAACCGGAAATCATGGAACAGCGCAAACGCGTCGAGGAACTGAAGCGTAAACTGGCAGGCCAGGCCGGCATGGAAGCGCAAGCCCTGTTGCATGTGGCCGATTTCCTGGTACACAAGAGTGTATGGGGCATGGGCGGTGACGGCTGGGCTTATGATATCGGCTTCGGCGGGCTCGACCATGTAATCGCCTCCGGATACGATATCAATCTGCTCGTGCTGGACACGGAAGTGTATTCCAATACCGGCGGCCAGTGTTCAAAATCCACGCCCCGCGGCGCCGTGGCGAAATTCGCGGCGGGCGGCAAGCCGTTGGGCAAAAAGGATCTTGCGCTTATTGCCATGACTTACGGCAGCGCCTATGTGGGTCATGTGGCCATGGGCGCCAACGATTCCCACACGGTCAAGACCTTCCTGGAGGCCGAGGCTTACAAAGGGCCCTCGCTGGTTATTGCCTACAGTCATTGTATTGCGCACGGATATAATTTGGCCATGGGTCTGGAACAGCAGAAAGCGGCCGTGCAGTCCGGCCACTGGCCCCTGTTCCGGTATAACCCCGCCTTGATTGGTGAAGGCAAGAATCCCTTCCAACTGGATTCGAAACCGCCGGAATTGCCTTTGGAGAAATATATCTACAATGAAACCCGGTTCAAGATGCTGACCCTGAGCCAGCCCGAAGTGGCCAAGCAGCTGCTGGTTGAGGCGCAGAACGATGTCGCCGCGCGCTGGCGGATTTACACCTATCTCGCCAACATGCCCTGCGGCGGAAGCGAAAGTCCGGCACCGGAAGCGCCGGTATCCTGAATAACGAGTACTGTTCCGTCTAGGTAAAACAACCGTTGCCAGCCGGATGTCCGGCGCCGGCCTTAGGAGAAGATACAGATGAACCTGACAACGAATTACATGGGATTCGAACTGAAAAACCCGCTTGTCGTGTCGCCCTCGCCCCAGAGCGACTCCCTGGATAACATCAAGCGCATGGAAGACGCCGGTGCGGCCGCCGTCGTGCTCCACTCCCTGTTTGAAGAGCAGATTTCTTTTCTCAGCAATGAGCTGAACGCCAATTTGCAGCAGGGCGAGGAAAGCTTTGCCGAAGCGCTTACCTATTTCCCCGATACCGGCGACTATAAAATGGGTCCGGACCGGTACCTCGAGCATGTGCGTCAGGCAAAGGCAGCCACGAACATACCGATTATCGGCAGCCTGAACGGCGTTTCCTCGGGCGGTTGGCATGAATTCGCGAAACAGATCGAAGAAGCGGGCGCGGATGCGGTTGAATTGAACGTGTATTTCATTCCCACCGATCCCGACATGGATGGCCAGACCGTTGAGAACCTCTACCTGGACCTTGTCCGGGATGTCAAAGCGACGGTTTCCATACCGGTAGCGGTTAAGGTCGGCCCCTATTTCAGCGCCTTCGCCAATATGGCGAAGCGGCTTGATGATGCGGGCGCTGACGCCTTGGTCATGTTCAACCGTTTCTATCAGCCCGATCTTAATATTGAAAAACTCGAAGTTAAACCCGACTTGATGCTGAGCAGTTCCGTCGAACTGCGGCCGCGCCTGCGCTGGGTCGCCATCCTGTGCGAGGCCATAAAAGCGGACATGGCAGTGACGGGCGGGGTACATACGGCCGCCGATGTATTGAAGTGCATGATGGCCGGCGCGAAAGTAGCCATGATGACGTCGGCCCTGCTCAAGAATGGCATTGATCATCTCAGTGTCGTGCGCGATGACCTGGCGAAGTGGATGGAGGAGAAGGAATACGAGTCCATCAAGCAGATGCAGGGAAGTCTGAGCCAGCGCAAGTGTGAGGAGCCCGCCGCCTTTGAGCGTGCGAACTACCTCAAGATTCTGACAAACTACACGGCTTCCCTCTGATCGGTGTAATACATCATCGACGCGGAGAACGGTTTAACGGCTGTTCTTCGCGTTTTTTTATGGATGCGCGGCTAAAGAGGATTGTGACGCCCGTCCTCCTTTGTGGATTTATGCGGCGTGTTTGCTGAAAAATGCCCGCAAGGCATCCTTGAAGGAGGAAGAGAAGGGCATGGTGAAATGGTTTACCCCGGGTATTTCTTGTGATTCGATGTTACTGGTAACGGCGGCGAGGTCGCGTGCCAGGTAAAGAAACCCGTCTTGGGTGCCGATAATGCAAAGCACGGGAACCTGGTTCCCTTCAAGAGCGGGACGCTGTACGGCCAAATCCATGTAGCTTTTTTTGATCGCCCTCTTGGCTTCAGGATCCATGATCCAGTCGCCGATACGGTTGCGGATGCGGTTAAAAAGAGGCTTGGGAGCCGCGAAAGCGAATACGGATGCCCGCTGAACAAGGTTTTCCGGGTTGGGCTCCGGCGGCCGGTACGGACTGGGAATGGGGGAGGGGTCTTCCGGGTTTTTCCAGCCGGCTGCGCATATGGCGACGCTCATAAAGCGGTCAGGATGCAGGGTGGTTGCCTTCAGCGCGATGAATCCGCCCAGGGAATACCCTGCGATATGGGCTTTCGGTAACTTCAGATGGTCCATGAGCCGGGTAATGTCTTCCACCATCTGAATGCCATATTTTTCGGGTTCTTCGGGCTTGTCGCTTAATCCATGCCCGCGAAGGTCAAAGGTAATTACCTGAAAATGTTTGGCCAGCGCGCGCACGACTCCCGGACGCCGCCAATTCAGGTCCGCGTTCGCGGCAACCCCATGGATCAGGATTACCGGCGGGCCGGACCCCTCCACCGTGTAGAAGATCCGGGCGCCGTTGGAATCGAAATAGTGTCCTCCTGCGCGGTGTAACAACAGATATAAGAAGGCTCCTGTAAGGAGGAGAAGAACCAGTAAAACACTACCAAATCCTAAGAGAAGTTTTGTTCTGCAGCGCATAGTTTCAACCTTGTGATTTTACCGGCGTTTGTGGTTCCGGTCTCTTCCAGTCGGACAGCGCGTCTTCGCGCATAACCGGCCCCTGTTAATCTTTCCTCGTCTTTGTATGATACTATTTTTTTTCGTCATGCGCCATCGTTGTGCGGCATGACCGGAAAACTTCCCATGCTTCTTAAAGAAATCGAATTATTTTCTTATCGCCTGCCTTTTTCGGCGCCTGTGGCGCTTCCCGGTGGTATTTTGACTCATCGGGAGGGGATGTTGGTTGCAGTGCATGCCGGGGACGGGCAAATCGCCTGGGGGGAGGCGTCCCCCCTGCCGGGATTTTCCAATGAATTACTGGATAGTGTAGCGGACAGGGCGCATGGCCTGGCGGCGGAGTTGCGGGGAAAGCCCCTGGGACAGGTCCGGCGCTATCTGGGACCGGGCAAGGCCATCCCGCCTTCCCTGTATTTCGCACTGCAAAGCGCGCTGGACGCCCTGGCCGCCCGGGAAACAGGCCTGCTCGTGCATGAATTCCTTCATCCGGGAGCGCCGGACATGGTGCGGTTGTGCAGGCTCCTGGACGGTGATGCTGCAACCCGGATTGACGGGGTTCGCCAAGCGGTCGCTTCCGGATGTCTCGTTGTGAAACTGAAAGTCGGCAGGGGGACTCTTGAAACGGACATTGATGTAGTGGGTGAGATTACCGGACTACTGCCCCCGGGCAGCCGGTTACGACTGGATGCCAACCGGGCGTGGATCTTGGACGATGCCCTTCAGTTCTGTCGGGCCCTTCCGCCAGCTTGTGTAGAGTATCTGGAGGAACCGGTCAAAGACTATCGCCAGATTCCTGTCATCCAGGATGCGACCGGCATCGCTTGCGCTGTGGACGAAACGCTGCAACAATTGGGCCGTTGTGCAGAATTAAAGGCGGCAGGAGCTTCCGATCCCGAGGAGAATGCACTGAGATCAGTTGTAGAGCGGGCGGGAGCGCTGGTTTGGAAACCGTCCCTGTGCCTGCCTCCGCGCTTGCTGAATATCAACACCCGCGCCCCGCTTGTGCTAAGTGGTGCCTATGAATCCGGGGTTGGCACCGCAGCCATTCTCTCCTATGCCGCCGCACTTTCCGGCCGGAATGTCGCCGCCGGGGTCGACACCTATTCGAGGCTGGCATCGGATGTGCTGGATGTTCCCCTGTCATTATCCTGTTCCGAAGTTTCCCTGGTGGTTATGGAGCAGGCGCGGGCCACCGTTCAAACCGCCAGACTGAAGAGGCTGTGACATGTCTGAAACAAAACGGCCGATAACCAGTCCGATTACCGGCGCGGCCATGGCGCACCCCGGCGCTGTCGGGCTTGTGGGCGACGTGGCATGGTCTTATGCCGCCATGTCAAGGCAAATTAAACGGTACATAGAG
This sequence comes from Candidatus Hydrogenedentota bacterium, assembly GCA_012730105.1. GTDB lineage: Bacteria > Hydrogenedentota > Hydrogenedentia > Hydrogenedentales > CAITNO01 > JAAYBJ01. The sequence goes on along the minus strand of JAAYBJ010000063.1, from coordinate 18,180 downwards.
TTTTTTCAGGGACTTAATTTCGCCACAGGCGATCGGATCATGGTGATAGCCTCTCCCTCCGGGAAATTTTGCATTGCCTTATGGGCCCTTTTTCACAACTCCAGTATGGTCTGCCCGGTGAATCCCGCATTTCCAAAGCGTGTGCTGGAAGACTTGGTGGACCGTTTGCGGCCGGCATGCATTCTTTACGATGGGTCTGAGGAAGAACAGGCGCTTGGGATTGCCGCGCGGCGTATAGCCATGTCGGATCTGCCAGGCCTTGCGGACGGTTCCGGAAACACCAAACCGCTGCCCCTATTGGACAGTATGGCGCATGCCACCGCCATTTGTACCTCCGGCAGTTCCGGGACGCCCAAAATCGCGGTGCATACACTGGATAACCACCTGTACGCCGCAGGCCGGGCAAATGCGAATCTCCCCCTCGTCCCCGGCGATGTCTGGCTGCTTTCCCTGCCGCTTTATCATGTCTCCGGGATGTCGTTGGTGTTCCGATGTGCCCAGGCTGGCGCAACATTGGCGTTGCCGGAGCCCGGGGCCGCTCTCGAGGAAGAACTGGCGCGTTTAGGAGCGACCCATGTGTCGCTCGTGCCCACCCAGTTGTCCCGGCTGCTGGCGTCTGACCGGGGCGTCGAAGTGTTGCGGGATATGAAAGGCGTATTGCTCGGCGGCGCGTCCGCAGAGGATACCTTGATACAACGGGCCTGGGAAGCGCAGATACCCCTGGTGCGCAGTTACGGCATGACTGAAACATCGGCCCAACTGTGCGCGACGAAACCCGGCGCCCCCCTTGCCGATCTGTATAGCAGCGGCCGGCCTTTTGACCCGGATTCGCTGCGTATTGCGGAGGACGGTGTCATTGAAGTCCGGGGCTCCACGATTTTTGCCGGGTATTACCAGACCGGGGGGGGGGTGATCCGGCCCGAAACCGGGGACGGCTGGTTCCGCACCGGGGACCGGGGATGCTTTGATGAGGAAGGCAGACTGCATGTCCAAGGCAGAACGGATACCATGTTTGTTTCAGGTGGAGAAAATGTTTATCCGGAAGAGATAGAGCGGGTCCTGAAAGGAATGCCGGGAGTGGAAGAGGCAGTGGTGGTGGCGGTGCCTGATCCTGAGTATGGTTCTTTGCCGGCAGCCTTTATCCGCTGGGTGGGCAGCGTCCCATTGGAGGAAGCCGCGCTGCGGGCGCGGCTGCTCTCAGAATTGCCCCGCTACAAGATGCCGCGCGCTTTTATCCCATGGCCGGAAAACGCTCCCAATGGAATAAAGCCTGATCGCGCTTATTTGGGTGCCCTGGCCGCGAAACAGGCCGCTGCCGACGCATGAGGGGATTCGCTTCCAGAAAGCGCTTTTATATATCATGGCGGTATGAACAGGGAACGTTTACATAAGCCTTTACACCCGGCGCTGGTGGTGGGTTTCTGGATGGTGATCGCGCTCGCCTTGCGCCTATTCCGGATTACCGGGGAATCGCTGTGGTGGGATGAATACACGAGTCACGTCTATCTCAACGCGCCGTCTCTGTTCGATTTTCTGGCGTTGAATCGAAGTTTGGATCCCCTCACGCTTCCTGTTTACTACACCTTCGAATACCTGTTTACCCGCTATGTGCATGATTCCGTATTCGCGCTGCGGTTGATGAGTATTGGTATCGGCCTGGCAACACTGCCCCTGGCCTACCTGCTGGGGAAAAGGCTTTATGGTCGCACTGCGGGGTATATGGCGGTTGCCCTGTTGGCGCTTTCACCCGTGCATATCCATCATTCACAGGGTATCCGGATGTATGTGGTTTTTATCTTTCTCACCGTTGCGGTGATATGGTCTTTCCTACGCCTCCTCGAACGGAACAACCCGCGCCTGTGGCTGCTTCATGGCTTCGTCTCCCTGCTCCTCTATTGGACGCATCCTTTCGCCGGCCTGGTGCCTGCCGTATTGGGCGCATTTCTTTTACTGACGTATTGTCGTAGAACCCGACTCTTCTGGTGCTGGACCTGTCTTCAGGGGATCCTGTTCCTGCCCACGGTGATTTATTTGTCCACCGTTCGGTTCTGGCCCGCGGGCTCCACGAGCCAGTGGATAGAAAAACCTTCCCTGGCATCGCTCGGCGCGGATTTGTTTTTTGACGATATCGCCGCCTTTCATTGGCAATTCCGGATGGGGGATTTCGCACAGCGCTTGGGCGGCCTGCGAATGGGCATCGATGTCGCTTTCGCGGTCGTGATAGGGGTAGTGCTCCTTTATTCGGGTTTCCTTCTTTTTCGGCGCGGCGCACATCCGCCCGGGGAATCTTCCCGGGAATCCGGCGTGTTGCTTGCCCTCTGGCTGCTATTGCCGCCCCTGATGCTCTTCGTCCTCTCCTGGACCGTGCGTCCATGTATGTTTCCCCGTTATACGGTGCACTGCATTGTGCCCCTCTACCTGACTCTAGGTATTGCCGTGGCATCTTTCAGACGAAAACGTCTGAGAACTGCGGTGATGATCTTGTTGGTTGCGGGCATGTTTCTGCAATGGCTCTGGCTGCAGCCGGGACCGCAGCGCACCGACTGGCGTTCCGCGGGTCTGCTGCTGCATGAAAAGACTTCAGAAAATGATATTGTGCTCGTGGAAAGTCTGCTCTGGCGTGATGTGTTTGAGCACAATCTGGTTCACATGACTCCCGGTCCGCTTATCGTGCCTGTGGCGGCGGCGGAGAAGACGCCCTTGTTGGCGGCGCAAAGCATCCTGTGCCTGGGTATGCTCGGGAAACATCCCCCCGGCGATGTATGGGTGGTGATCGCCCTCCGCTATTTTGACCCCGGGCCTCCCGTAATCTACGAACAGTATCTGAAACGGTGGGGCATCGACTTTGAGCGCTGGTTTTTTCCCGCTATCCGCGAGGTTTATGTCTATAAGTTAAAGATGCCCGAAGCCGGAACCTTCCCTGATTCCCCGGCCGCCCTGTTCGAGCGGTGGGATACGGTGGAAACGGAAATGCCATTCGGCGCCGGGGAATTGGATGCTTACACGAAAGAAGCGTTTGGCGACCTTGCCATGGCCCTGGCGGGAAAAGGCCGTACGGTGATGGCGATGGAAGTGTTGGAAGGCCTTTTCGCCCGGGATGATTATTCCCGACAGCTTTTTGGCAGCCTGTACGACGCTTTAAGAGAAGGTCGCCCCCCGGAAAATCATATCGATGCCGTTAAGGCGCTTTGGCAGGGCTATGGCTTCCGTGATAACGGCCAGACAGGGTTCGCGTGCCGCGCTTTTGAGAAGGCGGTTGCCCTGGATCCCGGCCATGCCGTCGCCTGTCTGGAATTGGGCTATGAATGCCTGGCCTTGGGCAGGCACATGGAAGCCGCGGATGCTTTCAGTGGCGCGTCGGAGGCGGACGGGCGTTACCGGTTCCTGGGGAATTTGATCCATGCGCTGCGGAATCACGACGATGTTGATGGGGCCCTTGCCGCGGTGCAGTCTTATCGTAAGGGTATCCTGGCGCAGAGCCGGCGGGACTACGACGCAGCGGTGGCACTACTGCGGGAGGCGACGGCGGCGGATCCCCGGCTCGATGACGCCTGGACTTCGTTGACTTTTGTATTGATTGTTCAGCGTAAGATCGAGGAAGCGCGGCAGGCCTTGGACGCCTATTTCACCGCCGACAACACGCCTTCACCCGGCGCCTTCGGGCTGATGGCGGTCATTTATATTGCGCGAGGGGAACCGGAAAAAGCCCTGGAATACGTTGACCGGGCGTTTGCCATGGATGAGGCCTATGCCCGGGAGTTTGGTGTTTTCTTTAATGCCCTGTTGCGGGAGCGGAACCTGGAAAAAACGTTGGCGGAAATGGACGCGCTGAAAGCCCGGGGTACTGACCTGTACCCCTTGCTGTACGAGGATATCCGGAATCTGCTACACTGAAAATACGAGAAGTTTTTGCTTTTGGATGGCGGTTGGAAGATGCGGAAAGGAATACCCACATGCCGTTGACGGCACATGACCGGCCCCCGGTGTACGCACCCATGGTCTGGCGTTCCTATGCCAAGGTGAATTTGTACCTCGATGTGGTGTGCAAAAGGCGTGACGGGTATCACAATATTGAAACCATTTTTCAGACGGTCAACCTCTTCGACGAGATGACTTTTTTGGATGACAAGCATCTGTCCATGACCTGTTCCGGCGCGGACCTGGATGGGGGAACGTCGAACCTGGTGTATCGGGCCGCCTCGCTGCTCCAGGAACAGACCGGCTGCACCCGGGGCGCGCGTATTCACCTGGAGAAGAAGATTCCCATCGCCGCCGGGCTTGCCGGTGGAAGCGGCAACGCCGCCGCCACCCTGGCCGCTCTGAACAAACTCTGGGATTTGCGCCTGCCTCTCCCTCGCCTGGAACGCTACGCGCGCATGCTGGGCGCGGACGTGCCCTATTGCCTGCACGGCGGCGCCATGGCCGGCACCCTGCGCGGGGAAAACATGCATCCACTAACACCGTTAAAGAGCGTGTGGTTCATCCTGGTCCATCCCCCGGCCGCGGTCAGTGCCGCGCACGTATACAACCATCCCCTGCTCGGCATGAACACGGAACGGCCCTTTGCCGGAAGAACGCCATCGTTCCGGAAAGCGCTTCTGGGGCTTCAAGAAAGCGATTACGCTCGCGTGGTATTTAACCGTATGGAACGCCCCGTGTTCGCGGAGCATCAGACGTTGGCGGAAATCAAGAACGCCCTGCTGGAGGCTGGCTGTGTCGCCGCGGCCATGAGCGGCAGCGGCCCCACCCTCTTCGGGGTGTGCTCCTCCATGCGGGACGCCCTTCGCATCGGAGAATCACTCAAGGGAAAAAACTTCGATTGCCGCACCCATATCGCTGCCCCTGTGCCCAATGGTATCGAGTGGGTCCGCTGAATGCGGAAGGCGGAAGGCGGAAGGCGGGGCGCACTACAGATACTATAGGTCCTATAGGTCCTATAAGTCCTATAAGTCCTATAGGTGCTTCTTCTTCAGCCCTCAGCCCCTAAACCCTAATCCCTAAATTTGCCAACAAGGCTCCTCTTTCCCTTTTCCGTATACGGCAATCAGGGAGGCGAGATTATCTTGAACACGGAAAATGGTATATACTAGACACGCCTTTGTGGAAAGTCTTAAAAGCCTATGGAGTGGCGCGCGTGGTGCAGCAAACAACTTTTGAAACCGGGAAGACTATTGCCGGGCGATATGTGATCCGTGACAAAATCGGCCGCGGAGGCATGGGGTCCGTGTTTCTGGCGCTGGACAAGAAGACCGACCAACTGGTGGCCCTGAAAATGCTGCATTCCAAATATGCTGGAAGCAGGCATGCTGTTGCGCGTTTTGTCCGGGAAGTGACCACGGCGCGCAGCCTCAACCACCCGGGTATCGTCAAAATACTGGATGCCTGCAAGGCGGATAACATACTCTTTTACACCATGGAATATGTGGAGGGGAAAACACTGCGCCGGTGGTTGCAGGCGCGCCAGCGGCTTGAGTTCCAATCCGTGGTGCGGGTGTTGTGCCTGGTGGCGGATGCCTTAAGCCATGCCCACCAGATTACCATTCACCGCGACCTGTCCCCGGAGAATATTATGGTGCTGAAGGACGGATCCATCCGGCTTTTGGATTTCGGGCTCGCCAAACTGGATGACCAGTTCAAAGGTCTGACCGTGGTCGGCGCCAATCTGGGCAAACTGCAATACATGGCGCCGGAACAGCAGGCCGACCCCGCCGGGGTGGACTTCCGCGCGGACCTCTATTCCCTGGGCGTCATGTTCTATGAACTGCTGAGCGGGCGTGCGCCCGCGCCGGGCCAGAAACTCTCTGTGATGTGTCCCGGCCTGCCGCCCGGTGTGGATGCCTTCGCGGAAAAAGCCATGGCGCCTGATCCCGACAAGCGCTTCCAGTCCGCATTTGAATTTCGCGAGGCTCTCCTTGCCTTGTATCGCAACGCGCAGACCAGCGTGGAAAGAAAACCCGAACCGAAAATTTCGCCCTGGCAGCGTTTTCGTTCCTTTGTGAAGCGCCTGCTCCGGCGTGGGTAATCGGTTTGGTTGTCCCCTGCCAGGACGGCCCACAGGGCACCCGGCATTCGGTAAAAGCAGCGCTTTGTTTCTCTTCATTCCCCCGTGAGAATACGCGCGCGCTTTTGTTTGTTTTTATAGGTGAAAATGAACTTGACATAAGACGGCCCATACCTCTACAATGGTGCCGTTTTGAGGCGGCATAGCCAAGTGGTAAGGCAGAGGCCTGCAAAGCCTTTATACCACGGTTCGAATCCGTGTGCCGCCTCCAATTCTTTTTACCGGCACGCCTGACCGCAACCTCAGGCTTATAAAGGTTTCCGCGGGGGAATCCGGCGTTTTCCAGGGCGAGTGGTGGAATAGGCATACACGACGGACTTAAAATCCGTTCCCCGTGAGGGGATGCGGGTTCGATTCCCGCCTCGCCCACCATTTCATCTCCCTTTGGACGCATTAAAATTTGGCGGGGCTAGCGGTGGCCTGTTGAAAAACTTGCTTCCCTGAGGGTTAAGGAAGTTATGCTTACCCACAGTACTGAAGTACAGGTCCGCATAGATGGAGTAATTCATGCAGCCCTTTTGCCGGAAGTATAAGCGATCTAACAGTAACGGGTTAATCCTGCAAATAACATGAAGCCGGAAAATACTTTTTTGTGACAAAGGATAAGCATGATTATGCAAGGTAATGACAATTTTCCTGCTTCATCTGATAAACCGGATTTGAAAGACATCAAAGTGGGGATCTTTGTTGGGGTTGCTTTTGCAATTATAAAATTTCTTAAATTAAAGTACGGTTTAAACTTGGGAAATCTTGACACACTTATTCCTTTCCTTGTCTGCATCTTATATATTGTTTTTCGCGCCCGCCGTGATCCTGAAAAACTGGATGAATGGGGTATCACTAAGCCTGTCAATATGTCAGCCGCATTTGTTTTTGTTCTGATAACAGGAATGGGCATTGGAGGCCTTGCTGCATTCGGGTTACTTCTTTCGGACAGTTTGTCTTTTGAATTTCGTTACGTAAAAAATATGGTTGAATATATTCCGGCTGCCTTTCCACAACAGTTTTTCTTATGTTCTGTGGGCCTGGTCAGCTTTTCTAAAATGAAGATATTTCATGGGAACTGGCGATTACCAATTGTCATTGGGCTTTTTTTTGCACTGGCACATTTCTGGACCCCTTTTCATATTCCCGGCACAAGAATTCCTCTGCAGGTCATCGGAACCTTTCCGGCCGGTTTTCTGGCAGCATGGTACTTTTTGCGATTCCGGAACATTCTTCCACTCACACTGTCTCACGTAATGATTTATGTTCTTCTGCATAACTGGGTAGAGGTATATCTGTAATATTCGGGTCGCCTGCAGTAACCTGTCCCTCGCCAATAATAGGCCGGGTAGTATTCATGCGGTTTCCCCTTACCGCGGGACAGAAACGATCGTGTTGGCGGGTACTTCTACCGTTTTCGCGGGCGTGGTCACGGTGTGCGCCGTGTCGCCGCGGTTATAGAGCAGGATATCCCGGGTCGTGACAGTCACATAGACATTATCCGGCTGTGCGTCTATGGATGTTTCGGGCGATAGTCCGTAAACACCAAAGGACGCGGGATCCTGAATAACCTTCGCCAGCAGGGTTGCCACAGACTCCGCCTTGGGGCTTGCGCTCTGGATGACGGCGCCATCACCGATGTGTATGGCCCCGGCGTTGCCGGGGCGTGTCGTAAGCCCGGAGGGGAAGAGCGTGTCGCCTTCAGGGCTCTCTGCCTGCCAGCCTTCCTGCACGATAAGTGTGAGTCCCTTCTCTACGGCCCGCTGGATAGCCTGCGCGGTATTGGCTTCGGTTAAAGACCCCGACGCCCACACGAACACCTTCAGCCCGTCAAGCGCACCATCGGTGATAAGTTGTTCATCAATATAGGCCACATCAACCATGTCGCGGACAGCACGGGCCGCTTCCTCAAGACCACGCTGCCGGTTCAGGTCGGTGGAGGTTCGCGACCAGAAGAAGCCGACTTCAATGACGGGTTCACGTATTTGCATCAGGCCGCGGTAGCGCTTGTATTGCTCTCCGCGTTCGCCTTGTGGCGGATTATCGTAATGAAAAAGTTCCCACGCGCCCGATGCCACGGCGTTATAGATACGCGCGACGATGCCATGGGTGTCCACCGTCCCGGCCGGCTCATAGCCGAAATACGTTTCATAATGACGGCAGGCCGTGCCGATGATACGGGTGAGGTGAAAGTTCCTGGCATAATCCGACGCCTCATTCGTGATGCGCATACCAGCACCATGCCTGGCGGCCATCTTCGACTGGGCGGTCATGTCCGCGCCCAGTTCGGAAGACGCGCTACCGCCCGTGCAGAGCAAAATGGGGACATCGGGCGCCAGTTCGCGAGTCGTCGCGACCCACCATTCCGCGTAGTCGGTCATGGACCCCATGTACCAGCGTATCAGGTCCAGCCGGGCGCGCATGGTGTGGCTCTTATCGGGAACAAACGGCGCCATTTCGTCGAAGGAGTCCCAATCGGTCTGCCATGCCTTGTTGAGGGACGCCACGTTCTCGTACTTCTCGCGCATGGCCTTGACAAAGTCGGCCTTTGCGTAAGCGTCGCCGGACCACCAGCCGAGATGTTGGGGATATTCACCGTCCCAAATCTGCGTCCATACATTGCCGCCCGCCGTGTAGATGGATTCGCCAAACACGCCGCTGATGCCAAGGAGTACCGCCTGCATGTCTTTGTGGTCATAGTGTTCGAAGAACCGCTCCAGCCAGGCGCGGATACGTGCTTTGAGATGAGGATTCCAGATCGACTGGTCCCGGGTCACGTGGCCGGTCCTGAGATCCACGGCGAACACCGATTCTTCGGATTCTTTAAACCACGGCGGCGTCGCGTATGCCGGGCCCGCAATGAGAAATGGCACCCACTTCAGCCCATGTTCCTTGAAGGCCGCTACTTCGGCATCGTAGAAAGCGGGATCCCACACGCCTTCCTCGGGCTCAAGCAGCATCCATTTAACATAGGGTTCAAAGGCGGTCACGCCGTGTTCCGTGTAGCGGGGGCCATGTTTTTCCCAATGCGCGCGCATCTTTTCCGGGCCGCAGCGAAGCTCACCGCGTTCCTGGAAGGCTGCGCGCGCGTCTTCGGGGCTTGCCACCTGCCAACCCACATCATTCCCTGCAGTGACGACCATAGGGGCCCCTGCTTCGAAGGAAGGCAGACCGGAGGCGGATACTGCCGCCGAAATTATGTTGAGAAAAAGCGAGATGAATATCATACTGAAACTCCAGAACTTTTCTGGATTTGACTCCCTATTTAGGCAAGAAGTTTTTTGCACCCCAATTTAATTCGTTCCCTGCGAGGGGATGCGGGTTCGATTCCCGCCTCACCCACCAACTGCTTTATTCGCACATTTTTGTGTTCCTGGGCCGTTTTTGTTAGCGTTACAAACACCTTTTTAAAATGAAAAGGGGGAATACGGCCATGCTATTTCTGGCCGTTAATACGAACCATGAAATGCCGGACTATCCTCGCGATCTGATTTTACCCACCCAAATTTCTGTATAATATATGTGTCGGGATCAGCCATCGACGTTCCCGGAGTAAGGCGGAGCAGTGGTGTTGATCGATAGTGGCATACATTTGTTAACGAGGAGATTTGATAGGAAGCAGGTAATGGCCGCTGCTGAAAAATATGACTCTGATAGAGAAATTCGTCTAGGATGGCGGTTTGTGGACGCGGGAAAGCCGCGTCTGGCGCTTGCCTGCTTTAAGCGCGCGGCGGTTTCTGGGAATGTCCGTGCACTGACTGCAATGGGCCTTATGTATGATTACCCTGAAAATGGTCTACGCAGGAATGCAAAGGAGGCCTGCCGGTGGTATTACCTTGCCGCAAGGAAAGGTGATACCCGGGCGCAGAACAATCTGGCCAGACTGTTTGCGCAAGGGGACGGCGTCAGGAAGAGTATGCGTCGTGCTGTGTTCTGGTATCGAAAGGCGGCTGAAGGCGGAAACGAAGCCGCCCAGTATAATCTTGCCGACAAGTATTATTGGGGCAACGGTATTCGCAAGAATATACGCGAAGCCGTGAAGTGGTACAAGCAAGCGGCATTGCAGGGTGCTCTCGACGCGCAGTTTGAATTGGGCGATATCTATTCCAGTGGGCTTGACGGCATACGAAAGAATAACAAGGAAGCAGTGAGATGGTTTAAAATGGCTGCTGAAGGGGGCCATGAAGGGGCTCAGACCACGTTTGGAGTGCATTTGTTCTATGGACAGGGCATAAAGAAAGACAGGGAAAAGGCGCTTACCTGGTACAGAAAGGCTTCGAGAAAAGGGGAGTGCAATGCCCAGGCCAATATAGGCCGCTGCTACAAGAATGGCCATGGGATTGAGAGAAACCTGCATAAAGCGCATATGTGGTTCCTGAAGGCGGCTGAAGGCGGTAATGCCAAGGCGTGTCTCTCTTTGGCGTCCGCATATGAAGAAGGCGAAGGTGTTCCCAAAGATCTGAAGAAGATGGCATACTGGTATCGCAAAGCGGCATTACGCGGAGATGCGGAGGGAATGCGTGAACTGGGCATCTGCTATCACGACGGGAGAGGGGTAAGGCGCAATTTCACGGTGGCGGTCAAGTGGTATCGGAAAGCGGCCAGGAACGGCGATTCCTGGGCGCAGTATTGCCTTGGAATGTGTTATCGCGACGGAGAGGGCGTTCCAAGGAACAGGGGCATTGCGAAAAAATGGTTTCGGACTGCAGCTGCCAATCACGTTTCAGAAGCGCGGAAGGCCTTACTTTGACTGTTCGACCAGCGCCGTGACCGCGGATTCGTCCACCTGGATGCCGAGGCCGGGGCCTTTGGGGATTTTGACGGTACCGTCCACGGGCTTGAAAGGTTCGGTGATGACGCTTGCGCCCAAAAACTGCGGGCCGTTCAAGGCGGCCGGGTAGTTCAGGTCGTAGGCGCCGTAGAGAATAAGTGACGCGGCCAGGGAAATGTCGGGTTCGGTCAAGCCGCTGCCGAGGAATAGCAATCCCTTGTCCCGGAGTATCTCAATCTGCCGGCGTGCGGAAACCAATCCCCCGCAACGGCAAGGCTTCATGGCCACGCCGTCGCAACAGCCCAGCGCGATGAATTCGGTCAGGTCTTCAGGCGACACGACGCCTTCGTCCAGGATGATGGGGAGGGCCCCCTGGCGTTTTAGCGCCTGGTAGCCCGTCAGTTGATTGGCCGGGAGGGGCTGTTCGAACACATCCATCCCGAGGTCGGCGTATTTCGGGGCCACGGTAAGGGCCGTCTCCAGATCATACCCGCCGTTTGCGTCGCCCCAGAGGAACCCGTCGGGCACGAGCCGCTTGACGATGCGGCACATTTCGATGTCGAATTCGGGGTCGGGGCCGACTTTGACGTTGAAATGACGGAAGCCTTGGGCCTGTCCTTTTTCGATGAGCGGTTCGAGGTCGTCCAGCGTCACGGGATTGAGCGTCCAACTCAGCGTCAATGTGTCGGGCGTGGTCCGGTCCCACAGTTCGGCCAGGTTGCGTCCCAGGGCTTTCCCAATAAGGTCGTGGAGGGCGAAGTCGATGCCCGCTTTGGTGATGGGCGCACCGGTCGAGAACCCAGGGCCGATCTCTCGGTTCATGGCCGCGTGAATGGCGTCCAGATCGAAGGGGTCCATGCCGATGAGCACGGGAATCAGGTAGTGGTCCAGCGTGCTGACCGCGCTCTCGAGCGTCTCATAGCTCCACCGCTGGCTGGGAATGCTCTCGCCCCATCCCACCGTCCCGTCATCGGCCGTTACCTTAATCATGACGGACGCGCGTCCCGTGGCGCCTTTCGGGCTTTCGAGGAACTTGAAGCGCATCACGGTGGGAAAGCGCACGGGAAACAGTTCGATGCGCGCGATGGTGCGTTTCTTTTGTTCCGCCTGCGCCTGTACGTCTGTGCTGAAGGCCAGGCTGGTCGCGCTGATCGCGCAGGTGCTCAGGAATTGTCTACGAGTCTGTTTCAATGTGAAATCTCCGACGGTCATGACTGTTCCCGGCGTTTTATCCGAACCCGATAGAGCCGTTCCGTAAAGCCGCCTTCCTCGACAAAGGTCGTGCCCTGTGCTTCAAGTTGACGCGTCAACAGCGCCATGGCTACCCCGATCAGCACCAGGGCAGTATTTGCCGAAGTTTCGGAGTAGATGGACGGTATGGACGGTATGGACTTCATGGACGGTTTATCTTGTCCATTGTGTCCATCCGGTTCGTTCTTTTTATAGTGCCAGTAGGTCTCTTTGACCCACGCAGCCACCTCGTCCGCCGTCTTGCATCGGCGGTCGACCAGGGCCTGGCGTCGCGGATCGTCTGCCGCCCATTCGGCCAGGTTACGCTGGCGCAGGAAATCCTGATAATCCCGTTTCAGTTCGCCAAGACTGCCATGGGCCACCTTCGTCAGTTTCAGTTCCATCTTTTTCGACGTGCCACTGTCCAGGCTGCCCTCGACAATATTCTGCACACCCGACCGCGCCGACTGCACCATCTGGTCGTGGGTGCGACTTCGGATGGATATGTTGCGGTTACAGAAACGCACCGTCACATCATAGATCAGTTCGGCCAGTTTGAAGGTCAGCAGGTTTTTGTAGCCCCCGTACTTCGGAAACAATGATTCCCCGCCCCGGGTAGATGGTGCCTGACCCGGGGTTTCCTCCTGATGTTGCCGCTTCTCCGGCATTGGTTTCCCTTTTTGATTTAGAACACCTGTCCACAGCACCTATTATGAATACGTCCAACCTAGTTGTCCATACTGTCCATAAAGTCCATACCGTCCATGTTCTTTCAAAGCGTGAAAAGGAAACAATCATTCCACCAGGAGTTGCACGGGCCCCAGGAGGCCGGCGGGCTTGAGGGTCGCGTCGGCTTTGATGACGCTCTGGCTGGTGAAGGTGCCGGCGTTTTTAACGTCCGGCCGGGCGTCGCCGGCGAGCCGGTTTTTCCAGGGATTGACCACGATGATCTCAAGGCTGTTCTCCCCGTCTTTCAAGGCGGCGGAGATATCAACCTTGTAGGGATACATCCACAAGGTCCCCATGTCCTGGCCGTTGACCCGGACCACCGCGATATCGTTCAGTTCGCCCAGGTGCAGCACGACACCTTCGCGGGCCTCGGGCGCCGTAAAGGCGGCACGGTATACCGCTTCGCCGGAGAAGTATTTCACATCGTCGTTCGCATGTTCCGTCCAGCACGCGAGCTGCTGGAACGTTTCCTCGCCGAAGGGGAACGTGACGGTCCACGGTCCGTCAATCTGCGCAAGGACCGCAGGAGGCTTGCGTTCGGGGGCCTTGCGCTCCTGAATATCGGCGGCCTTGCGGAACACCACGAAAACCGAGGTGTGAACATCAAAGTCCACGGGCACGGACACGCGTCCGTCGGCGGCGGTGAAGGGGGGGGCCTGGTCTATGCGGCCGGTTTCGGGCCACCACAGTTCAGGAGTTTTGCCTGCCACGCGGAAGGAAATCGTTTCGGTGCGTGCGGCATCCTTCTGGTTCGAAAGAAAGTAAATCTCCGTGTCGCCGTCGCGGCGGTGTTTCCAGAGGATATCCTCCGGGCAGCTAACATCGGGGGTGAGCTGCAGTTTCGCGAAGGATTCGTCCAAACTGTCGCCGGTCAAGATGAGTCCGCCGTCCCACAGGTCGGCGGCGAGGCCCTTGACCACATCGTCGCAGGCGGGATAGTTTTCCATGCTGGGGGAGCGTTTCGGCGCGGGGCCGAAGACCGCGCCCCCGGCTTCCACGAGATTCCTGATTTTCGCCAGCAGCGCGGGCCGCATGGTTTCGGACGGGGGCAGCACGAGAATCCGGTAGGAAACGCCGTCGGGCAGGACGAAACGGCCGTCCTCTACCTGGAGTCGCTGCTCGATGACCTCGGCGTTGATATAATCGAAATCGTATCCCGCGGGCAGTTCGGGCCGGCGCAGGCCGGTCATTTTGGGTGCGTCCTCGCCGATGAAATAGGCCGCATCGACGACGGACAGGCCGCGCTGGAGCATGACGCTGCAGCGGCGCTGGTAGTCCACCCAGGGCCCGGCGTGGTCGTACCAGGTGTTCTGCCGGTTAAACTCCGTGCCGAACCAGGCGTTGACGCCGGGGCGCTTGTCCTCCCAAGGCTGGTGGATGACGACATGGAGGACAAACTGGTTGATGCCCTCGCAGAAGGCCCAGTCGCCGCGCGCTTTGAGGTTGCGGGGCGAATTGGCGAAGGGGATGCCGCCGGTAAAGGCTTCCGCCCACACGATAGGCTTGCCGTAGATGTGGGCGCACGACGCCGCGTCGCGCAGTTCGACGCTGCCCAGGTCGCCGTTCACCCAGAATTCGCCGCTGATTTCGTCGCATTCGCCGCCGTACTGCAGGAACTCGCCGGGATATCCCCAGTGCCCGTAATTTTCCAGCCACATCTTGAGCCCCTGCTCATTGCACAGGTCGCGCAGGCCGCCGACATATTCGCGTGCGACCAGGTCGGCCACCAGGCGGCGCAGATCCCACAGGAAGCGGTCGGTTTGGTCCGCGCTGCCCACGACGCGCCCGGTCATGGCGGGCAGCCAGGGAAGTGGATCATAGCCATAACAATCCTGGAAGGTGGCCGCGAAATCGTCGGTCCAGTTTTGTGGCCCCATTTCGTAGCTGTCTGCCACGACATGCTTCAAGGCCTTGCGTTCTTCCGGCGTCAGGCGGCCGAGCAGGTCGCCGATATAGGCGTCGAAGTGCGCTTTAAGGGGCACACGGTTCATCTTGTCCACTTCCAGGCCCGTAGCCTCCTCCGGCGACGGGCTGTTCTTGGTGCCTGTCGGCGTCATGACGGCGCGCAGGACCACCCATTCGCCCTCCGGCACGTCCCAGCGCAGCGTGCCATCCGCCGCCATCATCGAGGAAAGGTTGAGTACCGCTTCCGGCGCCACCGCCAGGTCCGGGGAGTCCGGTTCCGCCTGGAGCGGCCAGGTATAAAAGTCAAAAGGCGGCAGGGGATCCTGGAACATCTTCAGGAGCGACTTCTCTGCGTGGGACTCCACGCGGGCCGCAGGGGAGATACGCACCTCGCCCACCTCGCAGGGTCCCGAGAAGGCCAGCCGGAAATACCGGGCCGTCACCGCAGGAAAGGCGGCGGTCACCGGGGCAAGGGGCACGGGGCCGACATTGATATTGAGATTGTGCCGGTCCACGGTAAAAGTCTTCACGGTGCGGTATTCCTTACCATCGTCCGAGGACAGCAGTTCCGCTTCCACCTTGACAGCTTTCACGGGTACGATTGTTATGCTGCGCGCGGTGAAGGGTTCCGCCGATTCAAAATCGATTTTGCGCGGTGAGCGGCCCTTTTCCGGGGCGAGAACGTCTTCGCCCTGGGGCGCCGGGAAAGCCAGCACGGCGACGTCCTGGAAGGGCGCTTCCGGCGTCGGCAGTTTCCCTTCGAAGTGTTGGGGACCGTTCAGGCGCGTTTCGGGAAGGACGACATAGCGCATGGCCTGGTCCGGTTGTACCCAGGGACCGCCCGACTGGCTCCAGCCGGGGGAGTTGAAAAAGCCTATGTCCACGCCCAGACGGCGTCCCTCGCGTACGGCATGGACGATGAAGTCCCACCACCCGTCCGTGAGCGCCATCGGTTCCGGTTTCGGGTCCATCCCGCTCTGGCCGCTGATGATGCCGATGTAGCCCTCGCCGATGCCGAAACGGCGCATGGCCTCGAGGTCGTTTGTGATGCCCTCTTTCGTGATGTGCCCGTCCATCCAGTACCAGTAGCACCGGGGCTTGGTCGCGTCCGGCGGGTTCGAAAAGAGGTTTTCCAGGTCATCGGCGGTGGCCAGGCCGGTTATTGCGGTGAGTGCCAAAATTAAGAGGGTCCGTGCTGAGATCATGGGCGGTCTCCTTGTTGGAAGTTTTTGGTTCAGAGACATTGTAACTGTCCGTCGGGTCCGTAGACAAAACCATGAATGCGGCACGGGCCGCATAGCGCCGATATGTAGGACGGAATCTCCGGAATCCTGCGGCACTACTACCCGAGTTGCTGTTCGATCCAGTGGTGCATCAAGGGGTAAAAAACGGCGTGAATCGCCGTAAGGGGAAGGATGTTCCGGTACGTCAGAAAGTACAGCGCGGCGCCAAATCCGGCCGGAAGCGTTATAAGCATCTGGACGGGAATAAAGGTTCCCGGAATTCTGGCGGGCGTCCAGAAATGGGCCAGGCTGAAGGCGACACCCACCACAATAGACAGTCGCCACTTGCCCTGGAATACGGGGAGCGTTGCCAGGGATGTCAGCACCACGGAACAAAGAACAAATTGCTGGGGGAACGCCGCCGGAATGTATTCCACCATTTCCGTTATGTAGCGGGATTCAAAAGAAAGGGTTCCGGCCAGCAGATAACCGGTTGTGGCGAGCAGTGCCGCAGAAAGTGCGAGCAGGAGCAACCCGGTCCCCCAAGCCGTTGCCGAAAGGGGACGGGTTATGCCCCAGGTGTCCAGTTTCTCTGGATTGCGGCGCCCCCGCCCGAGGATATACCCCACAGTCAGCAGGCACGCGATGATATCCGTTGTGTGGCGGGTGAGGTGCTAGCCTGGTATCTTATATTCGGCTACCTTGACCGCCGCCGTAACGATTCCCAAGACCAGAATGAACTTTATGTCTACCCAGTCAATCGACGAATTGACGGTGTTTTCCTTGTCACTTGCAGTTGGCACGCTCATTGGTGTTTCCCCTTGTTGCCAATGCTACCAGGAGAATGCGGATGGATTATTTATAGTATTATGATATAAGAGGTTGTTGTATGAGAGCAAATTCACAGTCAGAGTACACTATTGTATGGAGAGGATCGCATGAAGAAGAAATATATCTGTTTTGTTCTCGGTCTGAGTGGATTCTTCCTGGGTTTTATCGTTGTGCTTGTAGCCATGGGGTTGGTTACTTTTTTGCTTGAAGAATATACCGACGCGGACTATCCTTTCTGGCCGCTGATTGTGGCGCCTTGGTTGGCTTTGGCCGCAGGAATATTGCTTGGATTGTTCATTTCCCGGTGGCATTCCCAGAGTGCTGGAATTACTTGGCATTTCGGTCGTAAAACAAAAATCGCGGCCTTGATATTTGTGGTTTTGTATCTGGTCACGTGGGCGGCAGGGGCGCCTATGGTCCAATCCATGAACACGCAAAGGGCTTTGGAACAGTGGCGAGAAATCCACCAGGAAGAAAATACATTGCTTTCAAGCATCAATCTGCCTCATATCGAAACCTTCGCCGCGGCACCAATAGTGCCCTTTGTGGTTGCCAGTTATTACGAGTATCATCTTGCCAGACTTTGCGGGGCAGGAGGTTGGGACATACAGATATGGTATCTGGTAGGGACCAAGCGCCTGTTATTCTTTGATATATGGCGTTCTTGAAAAGGCCATGGTAGTCTTGTCGCATGCGTTCTGATGGATTGAAAAAGAACTTGACCTCAGTAGAAAAAAAAGGAGCGGGAAAAATGGCAACCCTAGTGAATGGCACACAAGTGGAAGTGGTGCAGGGCGATATTACCCGGGAGCGGGTGGACGCCATCGTGAACGCGGCCAACCGCAGCTTGCTGGGCGGGGGCGGGGTGGATGGCGCCATACACCGCGCGGGCGGGCCGGCTATCCTGGAGGCTTGCCGCAAGTTGAATGGCTGCGATACGGGCGAAGCGAAAATCACGACCGGCGGCAACCTGCCGGCGAAATACGTGATTCACACCGTGGGCCCGGTATATCGAGACGGCAATCATGGTGAACCGGCGTTACTGGCATCCTGCTACCGGCGCAGCCTGGAAGTTGCCCTGGAGAATGCTGTCCAGAGCATCGCTTTTCCGGCCATCAGCTGCGGGGTGTACGGGTATCCTCATGGGGACGCCGCGGCGATAGCGGTAAAGACCGTGAAGGACTTTCTGAATGAGTGCGAAGGTCTGACCCTGGTGCGCTTCGTACTGTTTGGACGCGATATTTACGACGTTTTCAACAATGCCCTTGCCCGGTCAACCAGCGAACCTTCATGAAAAACGTAAACCGCAACCTGTTAGGCGCTTAAGCGCTTAAGGCCATTTTGCTGACAATTAATTATGAGTTCATGCGGCAATTCCCAGAGTCTTAAAGAGGTCTGACATATGTTGTTGAACCGCGACATATTGCTTTTCCAAATTGCTTTTT
>JAAYBJ010000062.1 GCA_012730105.1 Candidatus Hydrogenedentota bacterium | reverse complement strand
CCTTCCCGAAGGCAAGCCCTTCGCCCATGCCAAGCTGCGCATGTCGGCGCCGCTGGACTGGTTCCCGGGCAACCGCCCCGAAGACAAGCTCGAGGCCGTTGCGGCCTGGGGGCTGCCAGCCTACGAGTGGCTCTGGCCGGTGGGCGACCCGAACTCCCTGCGCGCCAAAGCGGATTCCCTGGGCCTGGAATTGAGCTGCATGGTGGGCGCAGGCGCCATAGCCGAGGGCTGGATGGTGCGACCGGAAGACCATGATAAAACGGTGGAAATGTTCAAGCAGCACCTGGAACTGGCCAAGAAACTCAACTGCAAGAGACTGGTCGGCCTGACCGGAAACCGGCGCACGGACATATCCGACGAAGAGCAGACGGGCTACATCATACAGTGCCTGAAACGGCTCGCGCCCATCGCGGAGGACAACGAAGTCACCATCGTCATGGAAACCCTGAACGCGCTGGTGGACCACGAAGGTTTCTTCCTGACCCGCACCGACCAGGCCGTGGCCATCATGAAGGAAATCAACAGCCCGAACGTCAAGATTCTCTTCGACATCTACCACCAGCAGATTACGGAAGGCAACGTGATACGCAACCTGCGCGAAAACATCACTCACATCGGCCATTTCCACGTTGCGGACAACCCGGGCCGGCAGGAACCCGGCACCGGCGAGTTGAATTATGCCAACATTTTCAACGCCATCAAGGAAACCGGCTACGACGGGTTCGTCGCACTGGAGTGCGGTCATTCCACGGGCAATTATGAGGACACGCTAAACGCCACGCTCAAATACCTTGCGTAATAATATAAATTCCGGCACCCGCAGTGTTTACGGCTTCTTCGCGGAAACGGCGGGGGTTGATTATTTTTCACCCCCGGGCGGCACCTGCCGTGCCGAAGATTGATTCAGACGCTTGTAAATTTCCGAGGCCAGCCGGGTGTCGCCCCCTTCCTGAAACAGGGTGGCGGCGAGCGCGGCGCGGCCCGCGGCAAGAAAACGTCGCCCCGTAAGAAGATACAGTTCATTGCGTTCGTCAATATTGAGGCTGCCCGTGAATTCATTCTTCTGCAGCCAGCGGTAGCACAGATCCGCCGCCGCCTCCTGCACGTTGGGCGGATCCTGGTTGGTGGTGAAATATTCCTTGAACGTGGCCACCGCCTTGCCGTAATACCCGCCCTCGGCATAAGCCGATGCGGCGCCAGGTGCATTGCCCCCCTTCATGAGGGCGGACGCGGCATGCTTGTACTTTCCGATACCAGCGAAGAAACGCGCCGCCGTCTCATAATCACCCGTGCGCTGGAGCATGCGCGCAGCCTTGAACGTTTTTCCGGCCTTGGCCATTTCTTCCGCGGCCCGCTTGTATTGCCCGTCTTTCAAAAACCACCGCGCCGCCTCATCAGGCTGGTTGAGCCGGGAGAAAAGTTCCGCCATGCGTCCGTACCGCTTTTCCTTTTTAAGCTGGGTAAGCGTGTGAAGCGGATGCTGCGCCATGTCGAGTTCTTCCACAAAGGTGGTGTCGCGCACCGTGTGTGGCTCCCGGATCTCGTGACCCTGCATGTCCTTGTTTATTCGCCGCATGTTAATTGCGCCGCGCACACCGGCATTGACCAGCCGCACCACGTATAAGAGAATAAACAACAAGGCCACGGATACAAGAATTTTGAACACTTGTTCCGTGCCCTGGTGGATGTTGTCCTTGCCGAGAAAGTACTCAAGCCATCCATAGGGAACCCCCAGGAAGTCAACGTAATATAAGTGAAACAGATTTCGGAGGATGCGGGCGATTAATTCCATAGTTCAAGTCCTGAGTAAAATGAAAGCGGGTGTAAGGGCCGGAGCGCTTGTGTCGGGCTTTTATTCTGCCAGAATACCCCGCACATTTAAAACTTTTAAATTGCCTATTCGACCGGAAGCCCCGACTGATTGACTTGCCAGGCCTTTGCCTGTTATACTTGCCTGCCCTAATTCTTTTCACCCTGCAGCAGCAGATAAGGGCTCTTTTTGGGGCGTCGCCAAGCTGGTAAGGCACCAGATTTTGGATCTGGCTATCGTTGGTTCGAATCCAGCCGCCCCAGCCATTTGATATGTTACGGTGAAGGATGCGTCTGGAGAACTAGGAAAGGCTCGGCGCCGTGGATTTTACTAACAGCATGAAAATATTCAGCGGAAGCGCGTCACAGCGGTTGACGGAGGGCATATGCCGCCATCTCGGCATCCCCCAGGGCCGCGCGCTCATCGGCCGCTTCAGCGACGGTGAAATTCACTTACAGATTCAAGAGCATATTCGCGGGCATGATGTGTTTATCATAAACAGCACCTCGCCCCCGGTAAACGATAACTTGATGGAACTGCTGATTTTCTGTGACGCGGCGCGCCGCGCTTCCGCGGAACGCATCACCGTGGTAATCCCCTATTATGGCTATGGCCGGCAGGACCGCAAGGACAAGCCCCGCGTGCCTATTACGGCGAAACTGGTGGCAAACCTGATTACGGCGGCGGGGGCGGACCGCGTGCTGACCGTGGATCTGCATTGCGGCCAGATACAGGGTTTTTTTGACATCCTGGTGGATCATCTTTCCGCGGACATCGTTTTCTGCGAACATTTGCGTAAGATCGGGATACAAGAGAAACTGATGGTGGTGTCGCCCGACATGGGCAGTGTAGGCCGGGCGCGCAGTTTCGCCAGCCGTCTCGGCGTGCCCATTGCCATTGTGGACAAGCGCCGCCCCAAAGAAAATGAGTCGGAAGTCATGAATCTCATCGGCAGTGTGGAAGGCCGCCACGCCTTAATACTGGACGATATGATTGATACAGGCGGCACACTGGTAAAAGCGGCCAAGGCGGTCATGGAACACGGGGCGTTAAGCGTGCGCGCCTGCGCCACGCATCCTGTGTTCAGTGGTCCCGCCCTGGATCTGCTGGAATCCTCTGTGCTGGAAGAAGTGTTGGTAAGCGATTCTATTCCCCTGGATGAGCGCGCCGCGGCGATGCCGCGCATCAAGACGTTGACGCTCGCGCAGCTGGTGGGAGAGGCAATCAGACGTATTCACAAAGATGAATCGGTAAGCAGCCTGTTTACGGCCTGACACGATTCGGAGGCATAACTCAAATGCAATTGCACACAGTAAAAGCGAAGACGCGTTCCACAGGCCGCAAGGGACTCAATACGCAGGCCCGTGTGGAGGGCAACATACCCTCCGTTCTCTACGGCAACAACGCCCAGAACATGACCATCACGGTGAACCGGCGTTCCCTGGAAAAAATCCTGCATACGGAAGGCGGCACCCACGCGCTGCTCCAACTGGAATTTGAAGAGGCGCCGGAGGCCAACACCCCCGTAATCGTCAAGGCGATCCAGAACCATCCCGTCAGCGGGGCGGTGCTGCACGTAGACTTCCTGCGTATCAGCCTGGATGAACGGATCCAGAGCCCCGTTTCCATCGTATTGAACGGCAGGCCGAAGGGCGTTATTGACGGCGGCATCATGGACCATCAGATTCGCGAGGTCATTGTAGAATGCCTAGCCCTGGACATCCCCGAACATCTCGCCATCGATATCACCGATCTGGGCATGGGCGAAAGTCTGCATGTCTCCGATCTGCAAGCACCCGAAGGTGTCACTATCCTGTCTGACCCGGCCCTTACCATTGCCTCTATCCACGCGCCGCGCGTAGTGAAGGCGGAGGAGGCGCCGGTCGCGGGCGAAGCGGAAGAAGCCAAGGAAGAATCCAAAACTGAGGAGTAACACTTCCTCAGGATAGGGACGGCCAACGTGAAATTGGTCATAGGTCTTGGCAATCCGGGCCAGCAATATGAGCGAACCCGCCATAACGCGGGCTTCGCCGTTGCGGACAGGATGGCTGAAAAGTTGGGTGTGTTGTTTTCGCGCTCCATGAACGAAGCGTTGGTGGCGCGCGCCTATCACGCCGGACTTTCCATACTGCTCGTGAAACCGCAGACCTTTATGAACCTGAGCGGACGGGCCGTCGCCCCGATTGCCCGCCGTTACGGCTGTACTCCGGAAGACATACTGGTCTTCGCGGATGACCGGCATCTGCCGTTGGGCATGGTGCGCCTCCGTCCGGGCGGCGGAGCAGGCGGCCACAAAGGCCTGCTGTCCATCGCCGCCGATCTGGGTTCCGCCGACTTTCATCGCGCGCGCCTCGGTATTGGCTCGGACACGATGCCCAAAGGCAACCTGACGGCGTTCGTGCTTGGCAGGTTCGCCGAGGAAGAATCCGAGGCGGTGGCCGCCATGACGGAACGGGCCGTCGCAGCAGGCCTCTGCTGGCTGGAACAGGGAATAGAACAGGCAATGAGTCAGTTTAACGCGCGCAACCGCGAAAAAGGAACATAGCGCATGTCTGTCAAAAAACACACGATAAGCGTCCTGGTGGCCAACCAGTTCGGCGTGCTTGCCAGGGTTTCGGGCATGTTCAGCGCCCGGGGTTACAACATATCCAGCCTGTGCGTGGGTGAAACCGAGGACCCGACGGTGTCCCGCATGACCGTAACCGTGCACGGCGATGACAACGTGCTTGCACAGATTATCCAGCAGTTGAACAAACTGGTGGATGTCATTCGCGTGGAAGACCTGACAAACCGGTCCTTTGTAGAACGGGAACTGGTCATGATCCGCGTGTCCGCCGACCATAAGCGGCGCAGTGAAGTGCTGGAAATAGCCGAAATATTCCGTGGCAAGATTGTGGACCTGGACAAGAACACCATGACGGTGGAGGTGACCGGCGCCCACGGCAAAGTAAAAGCCTTCCTGGAAATGATGCGCTCCTTCGGAATCATTGAGACGGTCCGCACCGGCGAAATCGCAATTTCGCGCGCGGCGAATACCGCCGAATCCCGTGACGACGAGGCTTGACGAATCCGCCGGCAGGCTTCTTCCCGGGCATACATGCACGAGGTTGACCTGTGCTTCTGTATTTTGATATGATTTGGGATATGTCCGCCTTACAGGCATAATTCCCCGAACCGTTTTGTGGTGGGATGCCCGAGTGGCTAAAGGGGACGGGCTGTAAACCCGTTGGCTAGCGCCTACGTTGGTTCGAATCCAACTCCCACCACCATGCAGGATTTTAGACGTTTTCGGACGTTGACTATAAGTTTTAGTGCGGGAATAGCTCAGTTGGTAGAGCATCAGCCTTCCAAGCTGAGGGTCGCGAGTTCGAACCTCGTTTCCCGCTCCATAAGATTTTCCCCAGATTTCAGGGGCCCGCGTAGCTCAGGTGGTAGAGCACTTCCATGGTAAGGAAGGGGTCATCAGTTCGAGTCTGATCGTGGGCTCCATTCTCTAATTGACGTTTCTCGATGGAAACAGGCGCCGGTGTTGTTTACGGGGTCCGGCGGGTGTATTTCAAGTTTGGAACTTAACAGGAAAGACAGGGTACGTTATGGCGAAGGAAAAATTTGCGCGCACCAAACCGCATGTGAATGTGGGTACGATCGGCCACGTGGACCACGGCAAGACGACGCTTACGAGCGCGATTACCCGGGT
>JAAYBJ010000061.1 GCA_012730105.1 Candidatus Hydrogenedentota bacterium | reverse complement strand
ACCTCTGGGAAGCGTTTGCCGACCGTTCCACGGACCGGGGCGTGACCTGGGTGCGCTCGGAAGACTTTGAAATAGACCGGTCGGTGTTTAAGGGCAAAGGCGCCATTCAGCCGACGTTTTGGGAATCCTCCCCGGGTAACGTGCATGCGCTGTTACGCGCCTGCGCCGGCCGTGCCTGGCGCGCCGATTCCGGGGACTATGGCAAGACCTGGACGCCCGTACGGGACGCGGGTCTGCCCAATAACAACAGCGGTCTCGACGCGCTGCGCCTCGATGATGGCCGGGTGCTGCTGGTCTTTAATCCGATCGGCAAGAACTGGGGGCCGCGCACGCCGCTGTCCCTGGGCATTTCCCGTGACAATGGCGATTCCTGGGAGTTGTTCGCCCATTTTCAGGATGATCCGCCGGAAACGGATTTGGAATATTCCTATCCCGCCATCATACGCACTAAGGACGGGGTGGCCGTGTCCTATACCTGGAAGCGGGAACGGGTCCGCTGCTGGCTGATTCCGCTTGCGGCCCTGTAATCCGGGACGCGCGCGCCCGCTGGCATTGCGCGAAGGTATGTGATCACCGCCATGCAACGCCGTATTCTGCACATAGACATGGATGCCTTCTTCGCCTCTGTGGAAACCGTTTTAAACCCCGCCTTGCGGGGCAAGCCGCTGATCGTGGGGGGGCGTGCCGATGACGCGCGCAGCGTGGTGTCCAGCGCCTCTTACGAAGCGCGCCGCTTCGGCGTGCATTCGGCCATGCCGATTGCGCAGGCCCGAAAACTATGCCCGGAGGGCATTTTCATCCCTTGCAGCCACGGCGTTTATGGGGAGACTTCCCGGCGCATCTTTGAAGTCCTGGAAGGCGTGACGCCCCAGGTGCAGATGGCCTCGATTGACGAGGCCAACCTGGACATCACGGGATCCATACATTTATTTGGAGACGAAGCCGCCCTCGCCGCCCACATCAAGGGGCGGATTGTGGAACAGGAAAAAATTACCGCGACCGTCGGCATCGCTTCCAACAAGATGGTGGCCAAGATCGCCGCCAATGCTTGCAAACCCGACGGTTATCTGTCGGTGGCTTCAGGCGCGGAACGGGACTTCCTTGCGCCGCTGCCGGTCGGGGTGCTGCCCGGCGTGGGACCCCATACGAGGGACACGCTCGAGCAAATGGGCATTATGACGGTGAGGCAACTTTCTGAGACCCCGGAGTATTTGCTGAAGCGGTGCATGGGAGAACATATGGCCCGTTGTCTGCTCGAGGCCGCCCTGGGTTTCGGGAGCGACAGCGTGGCGCCAGCGGAGCAGCCGAAGTCCATCAGTCGGGAGACCACCTTTTCCCACGACATTCTTGATTGGAAAGAGATTGAACCTGTCCTGTTCCGGCTGGCGGAGCATTGCGCGTATACCCTGCGCGCCGAGGGGCTGGAAACGCGCCGTGTCACCCTTAAAGTGCGTTACGGCGATTTCGAGACCAAGACCTTCGCCCGGTCGCTGCCCGAACCCTCCGCGTTGGACAGCGTGATCCTGCAGGCCTTGCGTGAACTGCTGCCTAAGGGAAAGGCCCGACGCGCCCGGGTACGACTGGTGGGCGTAAACCTGTCCGCCCTGTCCTATAACCAGCACCAGATGGAGCTGTTCAACCGGGAGCGTGATGAGAAGTGGGAACGGGTGATGCAAAGTGTGGACGCCGTCCGGGACAAACTGGGATTCGATGCCATGGGCCTGGGGCGTGGCATGGGCACCGGAGCAAAGAAACCTGCGTCGGAAAAGAAGAAAAACTGATTCCGGGCGCGGGCCGTGTATTGATGGAGGGTTATTTTGCAGAAGCGCGCAGGGACCACTCCGTGTCCGGTCCCTGTCGCCACGGGTCTTCATATAAACCCATCTTCGCAAAGAGCAGACCTTCAAGGCCGAGCTGTTGTGCTTCTGTTTCGGACCAGATCAAGCGACCGTCCGGCCCTTCACTTAGTTCCTTGCCTTCGGGATATTCCGTGTTATTTTCTGACACGGTGCCTTCCGGAGCGCGGAGGAAGAGCGCGTCGCAGCGCAGCGCGATGTTGTCGCGCACCGTGTTGATATCATGTCCTTCGTTCAGCGCCACCAGCGCCGGGTAGCGTTCCAGGTACAGGTCCCGGTCGATTTCCGGGGCCTCAAGGGCAGCGGCGACGAATTCGCGCCAGCGCGTGTCGCCCCAGGGCGAAAAACTGACCGCTGCTGCGTTGTCAACGAAGAGGTTATCCTGGATCAGGTTGTCTTTGCCGCCGTGAATCTGCACGCCGCCGAATAAAGTCGGCGCTGTCGAGCAGCGGTGGAATATGTTACCCTCAATCAGGGTACCGCAGATGGCGTCGTCCAGGCGTATGCCCGCCTGCATGGAATGGGCCGATTCGCTTTCCTTCGCCGGATTGCCCAGGTGATGCCAGTAATTGTGCCGGTACACATTGCCCCGGAAGGTGGGATTGCCCCACATGTCCGCGCCGCCCTGGTCGTCGGACTCCAGCACAGCCCGGAAGACTTCGTTGAACTCGAAGAGATGTTCGTTGCCTCCCACGCGAAAGGCGCTGCTGGCCACATCGTGAATAAGGGTATGCCGGACACGGTTGCCCACGCCGTCCACCAGCACACCGGGCGTATAGGTGTGGTCGATACGCGAAAGGTGGTGGATATGGCAGTTCTCCACCAGGTGTTCCCCGGGCGTGAGGGTCTTACGGTCGCCGCCGGAGAGGACGATGCCGCCCCGACCCAGGGTATGGATGTCGCAGGACTGTACCGAGTGTTTGAACCCGCCCTTGATCTCTACGCCGTTTCCCGCCATTTTTCGTATGATGCAGCCTTCCAGGCGGCAATCCTCGCCGCTCTCTATGCGCACACCGTCCGCAGCGCCGCATTCCCAGGTGATCCCCTGGAAGCGGACATGGCAAAGGTTTTTGGCCTCCATCAGGGGGAAGGGGACTGTGGATAGTTCCACGATTGCACCGTCCAGGGAACTTTTGGGAAACAGATATACTTTTCTCTTTGTTCGGTCCAGATACCATTCTCCGGGCACGTCCAGTTCGCAGAGCAGGTTTACCGCATAATAGCGCTGGTTCTGGCGGTAGCCATACCTGTGCCAGGGTTGGGCCAGTGTAATCTCACGCGTTTCCGCATCGATACGTTCGATCTTTTCATAGGAGTCCGCCCAGTCCCAGAACCAGTATCCATAGAGCCAGGCGTCCGGTTCATTGACCCACGCCGCCGGACGGTCCTCGAGGTATTTGAAGCGCCCTTCGGGAGAGCCGGGGCGGTTGTCCCACGCCTTGAGGGTTGCCGGTCCCATGACCTCGCCGGTCTGCACAAAGCCCTCATTGGGCCAACGCGAAGGAACCATGGGTTCGCCGTTCACATACAGTTCCATTACGGGATGCGTGGTGAAGCCGCGCCCGCTGCTGAAACCGCCCAATTCAAGGGGAATGATTTCTGCCACGCCTGCCCGGTCAAGGTCCGCGGTCATGACGCTTCCCCGGGCGGATTCGGGCAGCCGATTCAGCGTTTCCGGGTCGTCCAGAAGGGTGAACGCATCCAGCCGGATGCCGCCGCTGAAGCGGGGCGTTTCCGGTCCAAAGGCGCAATAGATCAACGGTGCGTCAGCGCTGCCGGAATCCTCGGTGGTTAATTGAAAGGACTGTTTCACCGTGTAGTTTCCCGGGTGAATCCATACCTTGATCCCGCCCTCCGGCAAGTCTTCCTTCTCTTTCAGGGAGCGTATCGCGTCACGCGCTCGTTCCAGCGTCAGGAACGGACTGCTTTCCGTGCCCGGGTTCGTATCGGAACCGGTCGGCGATACATGGAAATCGGCTTGTGCCGATATCGTTGATAGGATAAATAGAAGTGCGCCCAGTATCCGGTAAACAGTCATCTTATTTTCTCCAGAGGGTTATTGCGCCTTGGGGCGGATTCGCGGTAGGCCATCATTCATTATGTGACAATGATACCCTAAATTACATGCATACTTGCAGTGAAGGCGGGATTGCAACTGAAAACAATAAATTATCCCTGTTCAAGAACCGTTTATATCCGCGATTATGTTATCCTTGGAATGTAGGTTGGCCCCTGCAGGTTTCATCTCGATTCTGCTAATCTTGATCAAAATGCAAAGGAAACTGACTATGAAAAGGATTTTACGCTGTGTCGCAACGGTAATGGGGGTCTTACTGTGTTTATTTGTTTTTCAGCCCGCAACCTCAGGTGACTTGGCGTATCCAGGAACCTTGCCGGATGCCGCGATCCTCGAAATGACCGATACAGGTGCCACCTTGAAAAACAATCTGCTGGAAACGGTGTACCACTGGGGTGAGGCCGGCCTTTCCACGCATTTTAAAAATATGCGAGAGGGCAGGACTGGTGCCGAAAGTACATCACCATTCGCGTTGGAACTGGAGGGAGGACGCGTTCTGGGCGCGGCGGATTTCGAGATGTGCGGCGGAGTAACCAGGGAACAAGTGACCGCCCAGCCCCGAGCGCGGCGTCTTGCGGAACGTTTCAAGGGGTGGCGGTTGCGGATGCCGTTCTATAACAGAAGCGAGGGTGTCGATCTGGTATTTGCCGTCACCCTCCGCGATGGGTCCAATTACGTGACACAGGAGGTGACGATTACGCCGCGTGATCATGATCTGCACGTGGAAGCAATAACTTTGCTGGACCTGGAAGTGGAGCACGCCGCCCTTGCAGGGGATACTCAGGGGGCGCCGGTTGTCGCGGCGTCGATGTTCTTTGCCTATGAAAGCCCGATTTCTGAAAGTACCTTGGAAACGGGGAGGGTGTTGTGCTTTACCCGGCGTGGAAACACGCTGAAAGCGGGGGAGACACTGCACCAATCGTGTGTGCTGGGCGCGGTTCCTGCCGACCAGGCCCGGCGCGGGTTTTTGTATTACCTGGAACGGGAACGCGCCCACCCCTATCGCCCCTTCCTCCATTACAATTCCTGGTACGACATTGCCTGGGGCGACCGAAAGTTCAATGAAGAACAGGCTCTGGCAGCCATAACGTGTTTCGGTGAGGAACTGACTGTCAAGCGCGGGGTAGTTCTGCAGAGTTTTGTGTTCGATGACGGGTGGGACGACAACAGCACGCTGTGGGACTTTCATGACGGCTTTCCCAACGGCTTCGCCCCCCTGCGTGATAAAGCGGCCCGATACCATTCCACTGTGGGAACCTGGCTTTCTCCCTTCGGTGGGTACGGCGAAACGCGCGAGCAGCGCCTGGCGTTCGGTCGGGAACAGGGGTATGAGATCAATGCAAGCGGTTTTTCCATGGCCGGACCGCGTTATTACGCCTGGTTCAAAGCCATATGCGAGGAAATGATTCGCGACTATGGTGTTAATTTCTTCAAGTTTGACGGAATGGGTGCGGGACTGGGCGCGGGCGCCCGCGGCAGCCGTGATTATCTCAATGATGTAGAAGCGCTCATGAATCTTACAAACGAACTGCGTGAAAATGCCCCGGATCTCTATATCAGCGCGACTACGGGCACCTGGCCGTCCCCGTATTTTCTATGGCATGCGGACAACATCTGGCGCGGGTCGGGCGACATGGGTTTTTCCGGGCAAGGTTCCAAGCGGCAGCAGTGGATCAACTACCGTGACACCTGGACCTACCGCAATATCGTACAGAAAGGACCGCTCTACCCCCTGAACGCACTGATGACACAAGGCATTGTGCAGGCCCATCACGGCATGGCGGCGGAACTGGGTAACGATGTCCAGGAAATGGCTGATGAGATATGGTCGTTCTTCGGCAGCGGGACCAGCCTGCAGGAACTTTATATCGCTCCAGATCTTCTTAGCCCGGCCCAGTGGGATGTCCTGGCCCAGGCGGCCTCCTGGGCGCACGCCAATACAGAAGTGTTCGTGGATACGCACTGGGTCGGCGGTGATCCCGGTGATAACCAGCCCTACGGCTGGGCGTCCTGGAGTCCCGGCAAAGCCATTTTGGTTTTGCGCAACCCCTCCGAACAGCCAGGAACCATTACGGTAGAGGTCGGCGCGGTCCTCGAACTTCCGGAGGACGCGCCCGAAAGATTCCGCGTGACTTCGCCCAGGCCCAATCAGCGTCCTGTTCCTGTAGCGTTTCTGAAAGCAGGGGAGCCATATTGCTTTGAACTCGCTCCCTTTGAGGTCCTGGTGTTCGAACTGCTGCCGGAAGCGTTATAGATATTAGGTGTGTTTAAGCCTTGGTAAGTGTGGAGAGATATCATGCGCTGTCTGTTTTCTGTTTGCATGCTTTCTATGGCGTTTTGTTCCTTTGGACAGGATGTCCCGGAGGTGCGGTCCTGGGCGGTATTGCTGGATCACGTGAAGCAGGATCCCTCGTTGAACGCCCAGCGGGAAAAGATCCTTGAACAGGCGCGTGAGATCGTGGGATTACCCGTTATCCGCCGGGCAAAGACATTGGCCGAAGTGGGGCAAAACCGCACTTGGTTAGACGGGCGCGCAAATGCCCTGGAGGATGAAATTCGAGAGTACTTCGCTTTGGCCATGTCGGACTTTGCCGCCTGTAATACCCTGTCGAACGAGTTGCCCCTGCTGTCCGCAGCCTATCGATTCAGCGGTGAAGCACGGTTTCTGGAACGGGTCGAGGCACAACTGGAAGAGATGTCCTCCTCCTGGTCGCCTTTACAGAGGCCGGGCTGGACCCTGTACGCGCCGGGGAACCACCTTCCCGCCGATGGCAAGGACGGTAACTGGCTCGCGACCGGATGCGGTGTTCGCGCGATTGCGGACACCCTGGAAATGCTGCCGGAAGATGCCCTTGCGACCCCGTTACAGGAACGGTTGAAGGTCCTGCTCGAGAGGGAAGTCGCGGGAGTGCGGGACGACTGGCAGGCCCAAAGACCCTGGTTTGTACGCACCAACAACCCGGTCACCAATCAATGGGTGCTCCCTACGGAAGGGTTGGTTCGGGCCTGTCTGGTGCTGGGAGTGGAACAGCACCGGGACGCCTATGAACTGGGTGTGAAAAATCTGCTGGCCGCCTTGGATGCGCACGGCGATAAAGGAGAATTTGAAGAAGGCTTCGGGTATGCTTCCTTTACCGTGGCCAGTCTCTTGAACGCGGCGCGCGCGATGGCAGCGGCGGGAGACAGACGTGCCATGGACCATCCTTTCCTGAAGAATTTTCCCACATGGTTGGTCCATCACTTTCAGCCCGGCACTATGGTCATCAATTGTTTTGACGCCGGCGGGGCGTACGGCGCGGCGGAACGGACGCGTCCACTGCTGTCCCTGCTCGCGGTGTGCATCGGCAGTCCCGTGGCGCGCTGGGCGCTGGCCTGCCAGGTAAGCGGTCCTTCGGACGACGTGGCCGGAATTGCCGCTAGCGCTCTCCAGCCTGTCGGACTGGAGGCGGCCCCGCCGCTCTTTGCCTGTTACGAACGCGCGACGCGGGTGAACTGGCGAAGCGGGTGGGAGGATACGGCCAGCGGGGTGTGGGTTCGCGGTGGTCATGAACTTGATCAGCACGACCACCAGGACCGGGGGCATGTTAATTTTATCGTCCGGGGCCGTCCTGTCCTTATCGAGGCGGGTACGCCAGCCTACCACCACCCCCGGATGATGACGGACTATACGCCGGGAGTGGGCCATAATGTGCTGCAGCTGGGTACGGCGGTCATTGATAAGACGGCAAAAGCGGGTGAACTTGTGTGTCCTCCTGGGTGGCAAAAAGCGGGGGGGATTGCCCCCATACGTGTGGATAAACTGGACGCTTCAGGCGGAACCGTAATCGTGGACGGCACGGCGTGTTATGAAAACCTTGAAAAATGGGCGAGGACGGTTTGCTGGGATGCTTCAACCATGAGCATAACCGATGAAGTGGTTCTTGAGAACGGAAAAACAGACATCGTCCTGTTTCGCTGGCATCTTGGCACGGAGGAAAAGATTTCCATCTCCGGCGAGGGGAAACGCTATAGCGTTATTGCCCCTGAGGCGGTGCTTGATATCGAGGGCGATGCTCCTTTGGACGTGACGCAAACGTTCATGCCGGACAATACCCTGGAGGGTCATAGTGCCGAAGATGATCCGGGAAATATACATACCTGCCTGATCGTACAAAGCGCGGCGCCGGTCGGCAGGATGACGCTTACATCCCGTTTCTGTTCGGAATAGCCGTTGCAGTGTTCTCTTTGCCCCGCGTCTTACTGGACCACGTCATGTGGAACAACATAAATCTTTCAGTCGTTTTTCTCCGGTTGCAGGCGATATTCCCGGCCATCTTCGGGACGGATGAGATAGGGGAGCCCGGCACCGTCCCAGGCGATCTTCATTTTGGACAGGTACCATGTCTTGCCGTCATCGTTGTTGCCCTGGAAGAAGAGCCACGCTTGGCCGTCATCGTCTACAAAAACACCGGGGTGCCCCGATTCGCTGTGATTCCAGGAGCCCGGAGGACCGTTCGGCAGCAGGGGATCTGTTGAAAGCCGTTTCCAAGCCAGGCCGTCCGGGGATACGGCCACCCCGATTTGCTGCGGGTCGTTGTTATAGCCGCCCGCGTAAAACATGAAATACCGGCCGTCATGCGTGATGATCGACGGGGCCTCAATGCATTTGGTTTCCCAGGGCAGCTCCGGCGCGAGGATAGGGCTGGTGCACCGCTGGGTCCAACTGTCCCGGACAAAACCGGCTGCAAGGGGGGCGGTGGCGACAAAAAGCATCTGCCGTTTCATTTCCGGGTCGCGGGTGGCGCCGTACAGATATGCCGTTTCTCCGTCCAGGAACACCTCGGCATCGATGGCGCGTCCCACCGTCCAGGAACCGCTCGGCGCGAAAATCGGATTTGTGGGGTTGCGCTCAAAATGAAGGCCGTCTTCGGAGAAGGCGTGGCACAGGGCGTCTTTGGGGCCGTTGCCGTAGGTCTGGTAGAAAAGGTGCACGCGGCCAGCATGGACCAGCGCGGCCGGCGCGCCGATGCCCTTCTGCTCACAATCACCAGCGGGCTCGATTTCGCCGATTTTGTGCCAGTGGGTCAGGTCGACACTCTTGGCGATGCCGATGCCGAGCCGCGGATCGGGCCTCATCGAATAGTACAGCAGGCATCGCCCCTTGAAACGCACCACGTCCGGATCCTTGGCGAAAGGGCGTCCATGGTCCGTGTCGGCATAGTACATTTCGGGAGATACAACATCGTTTGAAGCGCTCACCAAAACCATGATACAACCCATCAAAAGGAATGGGATAGGCATGCGGTTTTCCTTGTGTTGTCGCCAAAATAGAAAGGAACTGTTTTGGAATTCTATTCTGAGCGGCAGGTCTAATACCTTATAAGTCCCATAAGTCCCATAAGTCCCATAAGTCCTATAGATCCCATAAATTCCACGGGGCCTGCCGCCTTCTTTTAAGACGACAGGCCCCGTACTTTCATCAAACGTTTCTCTATTCTATCCGTTTACTTCGAACCGGTGAGGTCAAAACGGTCCAGGTTCATTACTTTATTCCATGCCGCGATGAAATCTTGCAGGAATTTTTCCTGGGAATCTTTACAGGCGTATACTTCCGCCACGGCCCGCAGCTGGGAGTTCGAACCGAAAAGGAGATCAATACGGGATCCGGTCCACTTGAGTTCGCCTGTCGCACGGTCACGGCCTTCGTAGACGTCTTCGGCCTCGGAGGTGGGCTTCCACATCGTGCCCATGTCGAGCAGGTTTACGAAGAAGTCATTGGTAAGCGCTTCCGGTTGTTTGGTAAAGACACCGTGCTGCGCCTGTTTGAAGTTGGCATTCAAGACACGCAGGCCGCCGATGAGCACGGTCATTTCAGGCGCCGTCAGCGTCAGCAGTTGCGCGCGATCGATCAGCAGGTGCTCAGCCGCTATGCTGATCCTGGCCTTAAGATAGTTGCGAAAGCCGTCAGCAGACGGCTCCAATACGGAGAAGGCTTCCACGTCCGTTTGTTCCTGTGACGCATCGGTGCGTCCCGGCGTGAAAGGAACCTTTACTTCGTGTCCGGCGTTTTTAGCCGCCTGTTCGATGGCAGCGCAACCGCCCAGGACAATCACATCAGCGAGCGATACCTTTTTCCCGCCTGACTGCGCAGCGTTAAATGCTTGCTGGACACCCTCAAGGGTTTTCAAGACGTTCGCAAGCCGTTCAGGCTCATTGACTTCCCAGTCCTTCTGTGGCGCAAGACGAATACGCGCCCCGTTCGCGCCGCCGCGTTTGTCAGAACCCCGGAACGTGGATGCCGACGCCCACGCTGTGGAGACCAAGTCCGAGATGGACAGGCTTGAAGCGAGAATCTTAGATTTGAGATCCGTGATGTCCTGCGCGTCGATCAATGCATGGTCCACAGCCGGTATCGGGTCCTGCCAGAGGAGATCCTCTTCGGGGACCTCCGGGCCGAGATAGCGTGCGCGGGGGCCCATATCGCGGTGGGTCAGTTTGAACCATGCCCGCGCGAAGGCATCCGCAAAAGCCTCGGGATCCTGCTGGAAGCGCCGCGCGATAGGCTCGAAGCCCGGGTCGTAACGCAGCGACATATCGGCGGTGGTCATCATCGGCCTGTGAAACTTGGTAGCGTCGTGTGCGTCTATGACCATGTCCTCTTGTTCACAGTTGATGGGATGCCATTGGTGAGCGCCGGCGGGGCTCTTGCAAAGTTCCCACTCGTACTTGAACAGCACCTTCAGGTAGCCCATGTCCCATTTCGTCGGGTTCGGTTTCCAGGCGCCCTCAATGCCGCTGCTGATGGTGTCGATGCCTTTGCCGCTGCCGAAACTGCTTTTCCATCCAAGGCCCTGCTCCTCCAAAGGAGCCGCTTCGGGTTCCGGTCCCACGTGGGTTGCGGGGCCGGCGCCATGACACTTGCCGAAGGTATGGCCGCCAGCGACAAGCGCGACGGTCTCCTCGTCGTTCATGGCCATGCGGGCGAAGGTTTCACGGACATCGCGGCCGGAGGCAACCGGGTCCGGGTTGCCGTCAGGGCCTTCCGGATTGACATAAATCAGGCCCATCTGCACGGCTGCCAGGGGATTGTCCAGGTCGCGGTCGCCGGAATAGCGGCTGTCGGGCTTGTCACTGGTGGCCAGCCACTCTTTCTCGGCGCCCCAGTAGACGTCTTCTTCCGGTTCCCATATATCTTCGCGGCCGCCGCCGAAGCCGAAAGTCTTGAATCCCATGGATTCAAGCGCACAGTTGCCCGCGAGGATGATCAAATCGGCCCAGGACAATTTCCGTCCGTATTTCTGTTTGATGGGCCAGAGCAGCCGGCGTGCCTTGTCGAGATTCACATTGTCCGGCCAACTGTTGATGGGCGCAAGGCGCTGGTTGCCGGTACCGCCGCCGCCGCGGCCATCACCCGTTCGGTAGGTGCCGGCGCTGTGCCACGCCATGCGGATCATGAGCCCGCCATAATGCCCCCAATCGGCCGGCCACCAGTCCTGCGAGTCGGTCATCAGCGCGTAGAGGTCCTTCTTTACGGCTGCCAAGTCGAGTTTCTTGAATTCCTCGGCGTAGTTGAACGCCTTATCCATCGGATTACTCAACTCGGAGTGCTGGTGCAGTATCTTCAGGTTTACCTGGTTCGGCCACCAGTCGCGGTTTGACGTTCCTTTTCCGGCGGGATGCGCGTGGGTTTTACCCGTTACCGGGCACTTGCTTTCTCCATTCATCTTCGGTCTCCTTTTATTTGCTGGTTCCTGCCGGAGGCCGCGCCGCCGGCGCCAAGAAAATTAACGCGATCTATGCAGGTCGATGTATCTACTTCTTTTTCTTCTTGTGGCTGCCGCATTTTGTGCACACCCCTTTTACCTCGATATGCAGGGAAACAGGCTCGCCAAAAGCGTGGGCTTCCTGGGGGCAATGTATGCTTTCCAGTTGTTCTGAACAAAAGTCGCGGATAAGGCCGCACTGTACACAGACGAAATGATGGTGCCGTTCCATATTCGCATCGAAGCGGAGCCGCTCATTGCTCGTCCCTGCGACTGCAATAAGGCCATAATCAGAAAGCAGCTTCAAGTTGCGGTACACCGTGTCATGGGAGATGGTCGGAATGCGTTTCCGCACAATGCGATAAATCGTCTCGGCATCAGGATGCGTCACCGACGATGCCAGTGCCCGATAAATCTCCAGACGTTGGTGGGTGACTTTCACCCCTCGCTCGACACAGGCCTGCTTAAACGCTTCTATGCGGCTATTGACGACACTTGCGGGGAAGGACATTATTACGCACACCTTTATTATCTTAGTGAATCCTGTTTAGGATTATATCCTATCTCGCAGCAAAATGCAACGCTTTTGCGAAGTATATCGCTGATGTATGATTCATTTTGTGCTATTCCTGTGACGGAGTTCTCTTCGATAAAAAACAGAGGATGTTTTCGGGGGAAGATGTACAATGTTATGACATCAGGAGTTAGACAATTTTAATTGCGTCAGGGACAAAACAGAAAAATGAATGTGAAACGAAAACTCCGGTCTATGGTATTGACTACGGCCCTGGCTGCAGGTCTTCTGTGCGCCGGTTGTTACGGGCCTGTGCCGGGCAGCAGCCGCGAATGTATTGTTGTCGACGGATGGGAGCGTACGTTTCTTCTGCATTTGCCTCCTGACGTTGACGCCAAGGAGAAACGGGCGCTGGTTATTGTCCTGCACCCCTTCACCGGTACGGGGAAAAGCATGGAACGGTTGACCGGTTTCAGCGCGTTGGCGGAAGAGGAAAATTTCATTGTCGCCTATCCCGACGGCCACCAGCGCGTCTGGAACGCGGATCCCGTCGCACCGTCGAGCATCCTGGGACCGCCGGCGGATGATGTCACCTTTATCGCCGCGCTTATTGACCATCTCATCGGCACCTGTAATGTGGACACCGGTCGTATTTACGTGGCGGGCGCTTCCAGCGGCGGGCTCATGACCCACCGGGTGGGTTGTGCGCTTGCCGGCAGGCTGGCTGCGGCCGCTTCCGTCATGATCACACTGCCGGAGGGCTGGCAGGACGCGGAGCAACTCCCGGAGCCCCTGCCGTTTCTCATGGTCCAGGGTACGGACGATCCCTTTTTCCCCTGGCAGGGCGGCACCGTCAACCAGGGACTGTTCCGCCAAAGCGAATACCAAAGGGCCGAGGACAGCGTAGCGTTCTGGGTCAGGGTCAACAAAGCCCTTTCTCCGCCGGTATCAATAACGCTTCCCGACGTAGATCCGGACGACGGCACGACGGTGTTTCGGGATATTTATGCCGCCGGTCCCGGAGGCGTGGAGGTTCATTTCTACGGTGTTAACGGCGGCGGCCACACATGGCCTGGCGGTGCGGAAACCTGGCCGAAGTTTCTGGTCGGCCGCACCAGCCGGGACATCCATGCCACGCGGATTATCTGGGACTTCTTCAAGACTCATTCCAGAAGTTCGAAACAGTGAATTCAAGCCGGGCGCGCCATGCCGCGCCGGAGGTGGCGTATGGGGAATTGGGATTCGGGTGGTGTGGTCAGAGAGGGATACGCACCACCTTTTCTCGGCGGTTCTGCGCACCTGCCCTGTGCTTCTGTCCTTCCGCAATGCTTCGCATCCCGCAGCGGGTTTCAATACTTGGCCAGTGCGGTGCCTACCAGGAACTCCGGCGATACGGAGGCAAGGCTCCATTTCCGGAATGGTTTAACACAGTGTCTCGCAGCGGCCTGGGAGACGGGAAAGGCGTTAATCGCGGCGGCCGTTTTATACTGGGAGACGGCCTCTTCCCGGCGGCCGAGCAGATCAAGACAGCGGCCGGCCCACACGTGCGCTTCGGCGCGCATCACCGGAGAGCGGTAGTCATGTTCCGTGTTTTTAAGCAACAGGGGCAGCGCGAGAGCAAACTTCTTTTCCTTCAATAAGAGGAGGCCCGCCATGCGCGGGAAGATAGGCTCTCCGGGCTGGTGTTCCCCGGCGCGGAGCAGGTGGAATATGGCGTCGCTGGTGTTCAGATGGTCCATGTACGCTGACCAGGCTTGTTCATATTCATACAGGGCGAATTGCTCGCTCTCGTTCAGGTGGCCGCCGCCGGGCAGATCCGGCATATCGCAGCGCTCCGCAGAATCCTCCCACAGGGCCGAGAGCCGAAAACCGTTGAAGCGCCCGGCGTGGCATACGGGATAATCGCCCCGCGCGATCCACAAGGTGTCGTCGTCGGGGCTGACCACGATGCTTTGCGCGTTGTGCAGGGCGGCGAGGGTGTCTCCGATAACCCGTTTGCGCCCTTCGAAGGGGTCTGTGCAGTCGCTTAGCATGGCGGGAACGGCCTCGGCCGTGAGGACGCCCCGTTTCTCTTCCAAGAGTTCCACCAGCCGCTGAAAGCGTCCGTAGGAATTGTTCCGCCAGGGATGCGGCCCGGCTTCGAAGCGCTGCATCTCCGGCGTGGTGTAGTGATTCGCGCGCACGAGCACATCTTCTTCCGCCGGGACAACTTCGGCATGGCGCGCGGAAAAACCCACGGCGGCGGCGGTCCGCGCCTTGGTGTCCACCACGAACAGGCTGAGCCCGCAGAGGCGGGGCCGGGCGGTGATGCGGGTAACGGCTTCGTCCAAGGAGCTGCAGTGGGCGAGCACGTCATGGACGATGCTGAAAATGGGCGCGCCCTTTGTGGATACGTCGCGGGTGAATTTGGAGTGGAGCCCGACAAAGAGGCCGCTTTCATTCAATCCCTGGCCGCTGGCGGGCACGCCCAGGGCGCCCAGCCAGCAGAAACACTGTCCGTTGTCCGGGTGCATGACGATGACGGCGTTGTTGCTGTTCCAGACGCCGCGGCCGAAGAAGTCAAAGTTGCGCCCGATAAGCAGTTTCCCGTCCAAGGTGGCTTCGCCGCACGCGAAAAAAGCCGTGCAGGATGGGGGCGGGGCAAGTACGGCAAAACTGCGTCCGGCCAGGTAATGAAAAATGTCCGGCACCGTAAACAGGCGTTCCGCAAGCACCGGGGCGAAGCCCAAGGCCTGCGCGAGTGCGCCGAGATGGGCGTGCAGTTCTTCGCCCAGTTCCCCCCGGTTGCGCCAGTGAAACAGGCCCTTAAGCGTTGCGGCGATGGGCGCGGAAAAGGTGGGAACTGCGTGCGCCACCAGTTTATGGACCAGGTCATTCATGTACAGGGGCACGACGGCGCCGCATACCGCTGCGGCCAGTTCCCCGTGCTGCCGGCCCATGGCTTCATAATCGCCCCGGAGATGAACGATATAAATGCCCTTGCGCCGCACCAGCGTGCCGCCGGATCGTTCAATACATACTTCTTTCCCCGCATATTCAGTCGCGATTTCCATAGGGATGAACCTCCTTCCGGTATTATTTATTTTTCAGGGGCGGCCGCCGCAGTTCATAAAACATGACATCGGTGCCGGACATCAATCCCTCCTCAATGACCTCGAACCCGAAACGGCCGTAAATAGCGATGTTTTCCTCTTTATTGGTGATCAGGTACGCGGGGAGTCCCTGCTGGTCGGCCCGGGCCAGCGTGGGTTCCAGCAGCTGCCGGGATATCCCTTTCCCCTGATGCTCAGGCGCAACGCCCAGTAGATCCAGCACCCAGTGGGGGGAATGCAAACTGCGGCGCATTCGTTTTGTGGCCTCAGCGTCCACCTTGACCAAGCGCCAGAGTTCGTCAGGGCGCAGTTTGAAGGGCGCCTGTAACACGCCTGCACGCAGTTGGTCCCACAGCCAGCTCCAGAGCCCCGACTCCGGTTTGCGCCACAGGGCCGCACCCGCGAAATCGGAGGTGGTAAGAGCCTCGCCGCGAAACATCATGGCACGCACCCAACGGGGATAGGTCCATAACAGCAGTTTCCGGCGGCGTTCCGCGTCGGGGAGCACATAACAGTTGATGGGATAGCACATAAAGGCCTCGGTCAGGGTGGCGCCCACGGCATCAAGATGTTGTCGCTGTATGGGGATGACTTCCATAATTGTTCTTTCCCTGTTTTGGGCCTGTTTGCGCTACCGTCTTATAGCTGCCATGGCGACCGTATCGCGCAACTTAGCAGTGCGTCGGCCTCCGGATCGTCTAGGAAGCGTTCTGTTTCGGGGTTCCAGCGCAGTTTGCGTTTTAGTTTCAGGGCGATGCCGCCCAGCAGGCCGACCGTGGTGGAACGGTGGGCCGTTTCCGCGGGCGTCAGGGTTTCCGCGCCCGACCGGATGCAGTCCAGGAAATTTTGCTCGTGCAGCGTGCTCTTGTACAGGTGGATTTCCTCGGGGCCTATGACTTCCGTCAGCAGGGACTTGGGTTCCGCGTCTATGTCCGACCGGGTGAATATCCAGCCCTTTTCGCCCACGAACCGCACCCCGTGGGGATTCTGGTCCGTGCTGGTGATGACAAGGCGGACGTCGTTGGCGTACTTGTACTCGAGGCGGTAGGTCATGACCGTGTCGAAGAGTCCTTCCGTGGGGAAGACGCCTTCACCCTCGACTTCGATCGGGCCGGTCCGTTCCGTGTTCATGCCCCAATGGGCGATATCGATGTCGTGTACCGCGTATCCAGCCACCCAACCGCTCTTGCTGTAATCGGAAATGAAATACCAGCCGGGGTAGCCGCATTCCCGGCCCACCCGCCAGGGCGTGTAGGGCGCATGGGGCGCGGGCCCCAGCCAAAGATCGTAGTCCAGTCCCGGCGGCACCGGTTCCTCCGGGTGGACACCGGTGGCCAGGCCGGGCGGAGAGCCGATAACGATCTCTTTCAGGGTGCCGAGCCGGCCGTTGCGAACCAACTCACAGGCGAAGCGGACTTTCTCCAGCGAGCGCAACTGG
This sequence comes from Candidatus Hydrogenedentota bacterium, assembly GCA_012730105.1. Lineage (GTDB taxonomy): Bacteria > Hydrogenedentota > Hydrogenedentia > Hydrogenedentales > CAITNO01 > JAAYBJ01. The sequence goes on along the minus strand of JAAYBJ010000061.1, from coordinate 1,817 downwards.
GTGCCGTGCTGAAACACGACACCGTGTTTATTGATCGCGTTTACGAGGGCCCGCCCTTCCGCGATGGTGTTGCTCAGTGGTTTCTCGCAGTAGACATGCTTGCCTGCCTGGGCGGCGGCGATGGACGGTAGCACATGCCAATGATCCGGCGTAGCGACCTGAACCGCGTCGATGTCGTCCCGCGCCAGCAGGTCGCGGAAATCGTTGAAGGCCATCTCAGGCGGCAGCCCGGCCAGGTTCCTGGCCTGCTCGCGGGCGTCGGTGTTCACATCGCACACGGCCGCCACCTGGGCGTCCTTGCAGCCCAGGAAGTTTTTCATCCCGTTCGTGCCCTTGCCGCCGACGCCGATAAAGCCCACCGCGATGCGGTTGCTGGGCGCCACGGCGCCGTTCAGCCCCAGGGCGGATCCGGGAATAATGGCGGGGAAGGTGGCCGCGGCAGCCGCGCTTCCGAGGAACTGGCGTCGGGTAACCTGTGTTTTCATGGCATTGTTCCTTTCATGAAGGTGCGAACCAAATGACCTTATCGGGAGGAAGTGTTGTTGTAGGCATCCCATTGTTCATCCATCTTCGTTTCGTCCGCGCCGCCCCGGTGAATCCAGAGACGGTAACGCAGCCGGACGGGTTCGCTCTTGGACAGGGGGATGGGTGTGCCCCCGGGATAAATCGGCTGAAAAAAGTTCAATTCGGGGTATTGCCGCCACTCCTGGGGGTAACCCGGGTTGGCGGCATGCTGGAGGATAGCGAGTCCCGAACGTCCGGTGCCGCCTGAAAATGCCGACGAATAATCCGCCCAGGCCCGTCTCGGCTGCATGTCTGCCGCATCGCTATGAAACACGATTTCCTGCCCGGGCGCGGGCGCCATGCGGATGTTGAAGCCGCTGTAGCCCGCTTCCAGACGCCCGCAGAATTCCAGCCCGTCCACGAGGGCGTTCAGCGTAATGTCAAAATCGACCGCCCGTCCAGATTCTTCTTGCGGGAATATCCGGATGGTTACGGCTTCGGCGACAACGGGCGTCTCATCATCCCATTTCCATTGGCTTTCGGCGGTGATAACCAGGGAACCGTCGGTTGAGGTGACCCGGGGCTTCCCCACAGGCCGCGCCAGGATCCCGCGCACGGCAAACAGATCCCGATCCTCGCCGTTCCACCGGATAGTGGCCCAGGACCAGTTGACCGCACGGTGATGGGGATGGTCCTTCGGGTAGTCATCGGTCAGCAGTTCACCGTCCAGACCGTACAGCGCGCTGACATAATCGCCCCGCGCGAGTTCTGGCCCGATACCTTCCGGGACAGCGGTGGACCGGTGGTTGTAACGCAAAACCGGGACACCGCCTTCGCTGACGTCCACGTAAGCGTCTGTCGCGGCATATTCGAGGGAGGCGGCGAAGGCACTTCCTGTAAGTAGGAGCGCGGCAAATAACGGCGTCATACACTGTCCTTTTGACATTAGGTTGTGTCCGTGATACGGTGGTGGAGGTTCATCAAGACCCAGGCAATCGAATTCACAGATGTCTGTCCTGAAAATAGGTTCGGAATGCAGGGACTGACCCCAGCGAGCGCAGGGAGACTGGTCTGTCCCTGCATTACGAACCTATTACGCTTTTCTCCAGTTTGACTATACGAAGGCGGTTGTCGTTTCCGAAATTGTCGCGCTTTCCGGAAAAATGCCTATCGAACATTGATTAAGGGGATAAAGGGGATAAATTTCTTGCATACGGACAGTTAAGTGTCTGCAGAAAGGATTACTGCACCAGACTGTTCACGTGCCATTTCCGGAATAATCTTATCGGCCTTTAAAAGAAATCCATCCCCTT
>JAAYBJ010000060.1 GCA_012730105.1 Candidatus Hydrogenedentota bacterium | reverse complement strand
TCCGAAACAAAGGGACCGATTCAATCGGAATACCAGGGCGGAATCCTTCGGAATCAGAGGGCGCCTTCCTTCGGAACAAGAGGGCGGAATCCTTCGGAACAAGAGGGCGGAATCGTCGGAATACGCATTCTGCCACTACAATACTATGCTGGGCGTTAGTTTCCCAAGTATAAAGAAAATCATTCATGTATCGTTTTTATATCGGCAAATTATCCGATGGCCTTGATATAACAAGTTTACTCTTCTTTTCTGCTCGGAGAACAAACTTCTTGTAGTTATCCCCCGGTTTCCTTGAAACATCCCCGTTATCGCGTCAGTCAGAAAGTGAAATAGTATTCAACCTAAATGGAATAGACTTTAAGACCCCACAACTATGGATTTTCCGTGTTACGTCCGGGATGGGATGGGAAATCTTTGTTATGAAATCGCTGGGTGCTGTTTTTTGCATACTATCTTTGTTGGTTTTCACGGCACATTCCTCAGAAGGACCGGAAAGCGTATCGGATCTCTGTAGTTCCCATGTTGAATTAGTGGAGAAATTTCTTGGGACGCTGGACTTGGACAAACCAGAACTGGAAGCGGTGCGCGCCGAAATGACGGCTAACGACCTGCCAGGAGCGTGCCGGGCCGTTCTACGGTATTATGCAGGCCGCTTTCCTTCCACCCTGCCCGTTGCCAGTCCTGAGGGTAGTAACGCTAGCATGACGGAAGCCGATGCCATACGAGAAGACCGGTTTACCTTTTACGGTGTCGAAGATGTGGTTCCCCGAAGCGAGAGTGGCGGTCTGGACTGGAATTGGCGCGGACCGACCCACGACCGCGAGTGGGCATGGGCGTTGAACCGCCATTTCTATTTGGCAACCTTGTTGGCAGCCTGGCGCGACACAGGCAATACCGCCTACGTTGTCACAATCGACGAACTCATCCGTGACTGGGTCATCAGCAACCCCTACAGGGACAAAAAAGAGGACGGCGCCGCATGGCGCGGGTTAGAAGTAGCGTTACGCATGAATAACTGGCGTGCCGTGTTCACGGCATTGCAGGATGTGCCGGAGTTTTCTCCCGCCGCACGCCTGCTCCTGCTGGCCAGTCTGCCCGATCATGCCCAATACCTGCGCACGTATCACGCGGAGGGCAACAATTGGCTTACCATGGAAATGAACGGCCTTGCCATTATCGCGACCACATGGCCGGAACTGCGCGACAGCGGCGCATGGCTTGAGTACGCCATTGAACAACTCATGCCTTCCCTGGAGCAACAGGTACATTCCGACGGAGCCCAGGGCGAGTTGACCAGTCATTATCACCGTGTGGCGTTGCGCAACTTCCAGGAGTTCGCCGATACGGTGGCCAAGACCGGTCGCAACGTGCCCGACGCTTTTCAGCAAGGACTCGAGCGCATGTGGAATTACCTGGCATACACGATGCGCCCAAACGGTCACGGTCTTCTAAACAACGACTCCGATTATGATTATACGCGCGACCATGTTCTTGAAGCGGCGACACGGTACAAGCGTCCTGACTGGACCTATATCGTCTCCAATGGAGCAACGGGAAAAATCCCGCAGCATCCGCCGTCCGTCGCGTTTCCGTGTTCGGGTCGGCTGGTGTACCGTGAAAACTTTACGGGAAATGCGGACTGGATGACATTCGATATCGGCCCTCTTGGCTCCGGCCATGTTCATTATGACAAGCTCCACCTGTCCGTGACGATCGGCGGGCGCGATATCCTGGTCGATTCCGGGCGATACACCTATGTGAGAGGACCATGGCGGGACTATTTCACCGGTTCTGAAAGTCATAATGTTATTCTCGTGGATGGACGTGGCCAGAGGGGCCAACCCGCCCGATATGACCATCCCCTTAGCGGATTGGTTAAAAGCAGCCGGGATGATGGCGGCGACCCCATATCCTTCTTCCCAGAATCCCTTGGTGATCCGGAAGAAGCGCTCAAAGCGCCGGACTTCATCATCGCCCCAGAATATGTTTATGGGAGGGGAAGTTTTGAACACGGATATCGAGGCGTGGAGGGAGCGGTTGTCCATACGCGCATTGTGTTACAGCACCACGCGGTAGCGGGATTCCTTGTGATCGATCACATCGAAACGGACCAACCGCGCGAAATAACAGCACTCTGGCAGTTTCACCCCGAATGCGCGGTCATCGTGGAACAAGGCGCCATCAAAACCGATGACGATGGGGTTCCCAATCTGAGCATCTTATCCCTGGGGGATGCGGCATGGGATATTTCGCTTGTCAAAGGACAGAAAAGCCCGGCCATTCAGGGTTGGTACAGTCCGCGTTATAATGACCTTGTACCGGCCTTTACAGCGGTATGCACGGCACCCATTCATGGAAGCACTACTTTCGCCTGGCATCTTCTTCCCGCCAAAGAAGCCCCGAAGGAACATTGCTCGTTCTCGTTGGACAAGAATGGTTGGGCATCCATCACTATCGTTGACAGCCCGATCCCTCTCATACGTATTCCACTTTCTTCCAAGGCGTTTCCCGAAATCCTCTGACATGATAGCGGCCATTGTCAGTCCCGCCTTGATTCAGGAAGACCGGATTTCATCAAATAAACTGGAAACTCCTGACCTGAGAATTGCTTTGATGCCGTATAATAAGCTCAATATTTGTACTCATTTCCAACAACTCAGGGATTAACTTAAATGAAAACTGCAACAACCGCCTTTCTCCTTGGCATGATGGTGATATGTTCCGCAACTACGGCGGAAGAAAACCTGGAGGCGGGTTTTGCCGATCCACCCCTGGAAGCGCGCACCCGCTGTTTTTGGTGGTGGCTGAATGGCAACGTATCGAAAGATGCCATTACCCGTGACCTTGAAGAAATGAAGGCGAAAGGCTTTGGCGGCGCGCTGCTCTTTGACGCGGGCAGTTCAAGTTATAAAACGGTGGAACCTGTCCCTCCCGGTCCTATGTACGGCACCGAATCCTGGCGCGCATTATTCAAACATGCCGTGGAAGAAGCCGACAGACTCGGACTGGAACTGGGACTCAATATCCAGAGCGGATGGAACCTGGGCGGTCCCGATATTACCGGGGACGAAGCGGCCAAACAATTGGTCTGGCGCGAAATGGAAATTGAAGGGCCTGACGAAGTGTCTTTGGCATTGCCGGCGCCCCAGGCTCGCGATCATTATTACCGGGACGTATGTGTGCTGGCTTACAGGAAGAACCCCGGCAAGTCACACGTCAACAAACCGCTACATGACGCCAGTTCAGAGCAGCCGGAGCACCCGGCCGCCCATGCGGTTGATACGGACACCCACACGTTCTGGGCATCTGAAGGCGATACTTCCGGCGACGGCCCCACGCACACCGCCCCCGAATGGCTTCAATTTAGCTTTCCGGAACCCGTTACCGTAAGCGGCGTTCAGGTCACGGGACGTCCGGAATACGGCCCCCGGATATGTCAGTTTCTTATTCCGTCTGAAACTGCCAGCTGGAAGCGGGTACTGCGGTTCGGGGTCAAAGACGGCAAAACCTCAGAGGAACGCTTCCCGCCGATCACAGCACAACGTTTCAAACTTGAAATTACGTCAGCATACGACCCGCGCTTCCCTGACGCGCCGCGCAACGTTCAGGTTGCCGAATGGCTGCTGCTGGGCGAAGACGGTACTCCTATTGAAGCCATGCGTTTCGGACAACCCATCAGCCATCTTGCCCTGAAAGCGGGTTATGACGAATTGGGCGGGTCCGCGCCCGATTGCCGTTTTCTGCTGGAAGACTATCCCGGCACACCCGGGGAAGAAGATGTCCGGGCAGACGATGTCGTTAACTTGACGAATTATACCGATGCTGACGGCAACCTGAACTGGGTGGCGCCGGAGGGGAACTGGACCATACTGCGTATTGGATATACCTTAACCGGCGCCCATGTTTCCACTTCAAGCGGCGACTGGCAGGGGCCGGTGCTTGATTATATGAGCACCCCTGTGCTGGAGGCGTATTGGGAACGCAATGTGCAGCCGTTACTGGATGACATTGGCTCGCTTGCGGGAAAAACGTTACGGTTCCTGCATACAGACAGCTGGGAATGCGGCGGTATGAATTGGACCCCCGGATTTGAAAAAGAATTCCTTGAACGACGTGGATATGATCCCCTCCCCTTCCTTCCCGTAATTGCTGGAAAAATCATCAGCTCCCGTGAAGCATCCAATTGTTTTCTCGCCGATTTTCGCAAAACCATTGCGGAATGCGTCGCGGAAAACCATTATGCCCGCTTCGCCCGGATGGCCCACGAAAGGGGGCTTCAGGTACATCCTGAAGCCGGAGGTCCTCACGCAGGTCCGCTGGACGGCATTCGCAACCTGGGGTTGAGCGACGTACCCATGGGCGAGTTCTGGGTGCCTTCTCCCCACCGGCCCGCCCCGGAGCAGCGTTTCTTTGTGAAGCAGGCGGCGAGCGCCGCGCATATCTACGGGAAGGGACGAGTGGCGGCCGAAGCCTTTACTTCGATCGGACCCCATTGGGAAGATGTGCTTTGGAAATCCGTAAAACCAAGTTTCGACCATGAGGCTTGCGCTGGACTTAATCTTTCTTTCATTCATACCTTCACCTGTTCGCCGGAATCCATGGGCATACCTGGACAGGAGTATTTCGCAGGTACCCATTTCAACCCGAATGTCACCTGGTGGGCCATGGCCGCTGAATCCGTTTTGTCCTACATGAACCGATGCCACTTTCTGCTGCAACAAGGTCTATTCGTTGCGGACGTTTGTTATTATTACGGCGATCATGTTCCTAATATCGCACAACGCAAGGAGGCGGATCCGGCAGGCGCATTACCCGGATATGACTACGACGTTCTTGATGAAGTAATGCTGCTTCAACTTGAATACAGGGATAACGCGCTGGTTTTACCCGCTGACATGTCATATCGGCTGCTTGTTCTGCCGGACCACCAGATCCTATCCCTGCCCGCACTGGAAAAGATACATCAACTGGTTCGTGCCGGTGCGACTGTAGCGGGTCCCAAGCCTTTGCGCACAGCGACCCTGAGCGGCGGTTCCGAAAGTGAAGGACGATTTCAGGAATTGTCCGGTCTGCTTTGGGGAGAGTCGCCAGAACAACCGGGACGGCGGGATACGGGTCAGGGAAGCGTCATCTGGGGAATGACGGCGCGGGATATCCTGTACAGTCGTACTATCCCCGCGGACTGTTCATGGGAAGGGGCTGATGACGATTTTGGTTTTATTCACCGAAAAACCGACGCCACCGACATCTATTTTATTTCCAACAGAAAAGAAGAGGCCGCAAGTGCAAGGTTCCGTTTTCGGGTAACCGGAAAACAACCGGAGTTCTGGAACCCCCTCACGGGCGGCATACAAGCGGTAACGGACTATGCCATCGCAGAAGATACAACGTCCATACCCGTGTCATTCCCTCCTTACGGCTCCATGTTTGTGGTCTTTCGCGACACGATTAACAATCCCGTCGGGACAGACAACTTTCCCACTTATGAACCCGTATTGGCAATTGAGGGAACCTGGAACGTGTCCTTTGATGAAGAATGGGGCGGTCCCGGCTCCGTTGATTTTTCCTCCTTAAAGAGTTGGACCGAACATGAGGACGCAGGCATTCGCTACTATTCGGGCACCGCGACCTATTCGATTTCTTTCGATATTCCGGAGGACCTTTACCGGGCAGGCGAAACCTGGGTGATCGATCTTGGCGCCGTGCACGAAATCGCTTCAGTTCGGCTTAACGGTAAAAACCTGGGCGTATTATGGACACCTCCCTTCCAGACGGAGATCACGGATGTGCTGCACCAGAACAATAATCTGCTTGAAATAGATATCGTCAATAATTGGCCGAACAGGCTTATCGGTGACGCAGGGATTCCGGAAGAACAACGGTTGACGCGCACGAATGTAACGAAGTTCACCGCTGATATGCCCCTTACACCTTCAGGTCTTCTTGGTCCTGTGCGCCTGTTGACCAATTCGCCTTTGCACAAAAAGAATTCAGCGGGTTAATAGGAGGCATACGCCCCCACTTCTGCTGAATCGGGCCTTTACTTTCCGCTACGTTCCTATAGGCTCATTTGGACAAGGCGCTTAGGTTCTATCAAGTCCACCAACATTATCGAGGTTGTTCGCGGTTTTGCAATAAGGGTAACCGAGCCTGTGAAAATAGCTGTTTACCTCTGATGACTGGTACGCTTGAACCTAAAAACCGCAGTTGAGGTCTAAAGCGGTTTTCAAACTAAAGGACTTAAAGGACATAAACGACCAAAAGAACAGTAAAACGTTCTCTTGGTTGGTGCGTCCTTTACGTCCTTTCTCTTAAGAGGTTTTCCCTGCGTTAACAGCAATTTTTAGGTTGAAAGGTTAAGGCCCATCCTCGCCTATTTTCCAAAATGTGTTTCGAGAAATGGCAGTGTCTTTCGGTTGCTCCATTCATGGACACCCTCGAAAAAGTCGCTTTCCAACTTTTCGGAGGCGCCAATACATTCGTAGGTTCGTGCCAGATCGGCAAATGCCCGTTTTGTTGCTTCAATTGGGAATATATCGTCCTTATCGCCGCTGATGACCAGCATCGGCCTGGGTGCGATGAGAGCGGCGATGTCGCTCATCTCCACGTATTCCATCAGATGGGGCACGCAATTGCAAATGCAGTGGTGTATACTGTAGATGGAATCCTTGAAAGTGCAATAGTAGCCCGCGCACAGCGCCAGTTTGACGCGATCTTCAATGGCCGTAAAGAAGAGGGTCGTCGTGCCGCCTCCTGAGAGGCCGGCAGCCGCAATATGCTGAGGGTCCACTTCATCCTGTGTTTCCAGGAAATCAATGACCCGGCTTCCGTCCCAGCAGCGCATCCCGATGGGCGTGCGGCCGATAAGGAAACCCGCCCGAGACAGGCGTTCACAGCTGTGAGGCGTATCATGCCGGGTTTCATTCCAACCACGTTGCACCACCGCCACCGTCACATACCCATGCTCCGCGAAATGGACGGCGTAATCCAGCGCATGTTCCATTCCCTTCTTTTTTTCCGCTTCACTGCCTTCGCGAATGTAGGGGTTAATGCCGCTGTGGCCGTGAAAGCAGATGATTGCGGGCCGCCGCCCTTCCACCCCCTTGGGCACATAATAGTACGCCGGGACCCAGTACTGTTCCTCCGAATGAATATAGACCTTGCGGCGCGTAAACGCGTCCGTCTCAAGATTCTCCTCCTCCCAATGCACGTCCAGCGGCACACGCTCGGGGGTATGGCCGAGCAATTCCAGTAACTTCGCTTTGAACAGGCCTCGCCACGCTTCATGTTCCGCCGGAGACGTTGCCTGCCACCGCATGCTGGGCACGAGCCCCACAACTTCCTTTTCAAGCCAGGTGTAGACTTTGCTGTTCCTTGCGGATTCTGTCGCAGCCCCTTCGGGCCGCGCCGACACCTCTGCACTGGCGATCCACGCCGACATACAGACAAGACAGAAAACGACTACCGTCCACACGGTCATACGGCGGGTACTTGTTATGTATTTTGACATAGTGCTCCTTTCACCCTAGATATAGACAGGCCGCAAAGGCTTTAAAAACAAAATGCAATCTACGGCGATCTTGCCCACAGGTCAAGTAAACCTATCGTTTAAGTAAAAATGCCGGATACATCAATCGCTCATGATAGAACCGTACCTCGTCGCCCAGATGCGTGTAGGCCTTACGATGGCTGTCATCGTTCCAGGCGCGGATGGCCAGGGGGAGCACGGTACGCCCCATCTGTTGCGGATCTACCGGGCCCTCATAGTTGAAGTCTTTCGGCGTATAGACAAAGGGAAGCAGGAAGTCCAGGGCCAGGCGCAGACTGCGCCCGTTTTCAGTCGTATACTTCCAAAGGTCGATATCCAGATGTTCCGCGAGGCGGGCGACGATAAAGAAGGACGTCAGCGCTTTTATGGAATAGCCGAACGCTTTTGTCCGCGCCAGTTCCTGGGGCATGCGGCCGTCGGCTTCTATCTGGTTGGCGATGCGCTCCATGGATAAGCGCGTAATCTGCTCCCGCGCTACGTCGGGCTGCCGGGTATACAGGGCCAGCGCAATCACCAGGGAGTCGAGTCCAATGGCGATATTGTTGTGGCCGCCTTTGGCCAGGTAGTGTTTCAATGCGCCGCTGTGCAGCATCCAGTCGAGGAATGCGCGGCACCATTGCTGCATCGCCGCTTCGTCTTGCTCCGTCCAATGCCCGGTCGACGTCAGCATCCCAATCGCGTCCGGCAGGTGGCGCAGTGATTCCGCCTCCACAACGCCCACATCCCGGCCGTCGTTGCGCCCGGGAATCGCCTGCGCGTAGCGCATGTTCGGGTTCATCTTGGTTTCGGCGTCCAGAAACCATGTCCGCAACAACCGCAACCCATGCTCCCCATAGGCCTTCTTCCCCGAAAAATAGGCCGCCAACGCCAGTTCATGTACCGCACGGCTGCAGGTCAAAAAGGCGTCCGCATCGTACACGCCTTGCCGGTACTCGGGATTTACTTTGCCGTCCCGGCGGATATAGGGCAAACCATCCGCTGATTCCGGATCGGGCCACCAATAAGGCCCCACGCTCCAATAATCATGCTTGTCGCCGCTGGGCGGCATACCTGTTTTAGACATAACCGAAAAGGGCCCGGTGTCCAACCAGGCGTCCGCATCCGAACACAACCGGGCATACGCGTCAGCAAAGGGGGTATCCCCTTCAGCGTCCTGTTGCACGAGTGCGCGCACCCTGGGCAACACTGCGCTGTCGGCGATGAACACACGCGGGGCCTTTTCTGCGTTGACTGTTTCGCTAGCGTTTTCGGCATGGGCAGAACAATGCAGTAAAACTACCCCCAGTAAAAGCCTCCCCGAAAGCAAACGATTTTTTCCCATGTCGTCTCCATTGGCGATAAAACGCTTTGGTGTATCGCTGTGCCCCTGGCAACCATCGCACCGTCACGCAGCCTTTGAATTCAGCGTTTCAGTCCCGTAAAGAAGGGACAGACAACGAAATAGCACAGAACAGTACCCGCGCGGATTTTTTGTTTACAAGGGCTATTTCGTCATCAGTCCCTTCTTTGTGCCCCTTGTAACCGCCTTGCTATCACTACCCCCTTGAATTTGGCGGGTTCTTCTGACTTACTGCTCTTCGTCAGTGCCTATACACACTTCCAATTTTTCTATAAGTTCAGGTAAATCATGTTCAAGTGTGTCCCACAACACAGGGATATTGACCGTGCTATAACCGTGAATGATTCGGTTGCGCATTCCTATCATACCGCGCCAGGGGAATTGCTCAAGTTTGGAGCGAGTCGCCGGGGATATTCGGGAAGCGGCTTCTCCTACGATCTCTATGAGATGCAACAGCGCCAACTGAAGCACCCTTGAATGTGAAAGGTCCTCTTGTGATTGTTCGCCGAGTATCTCCAGCGCCTCCCGCGCATGGGACAACATGTGCCTGAGATAAACGTCATCACTATGCCGCGTCATACAGAACCCGGGCCTCCGAAATAACCTGATCGCGAAAAAGAGGATTTAGGCTTTCCTTGAGATTCAGATCAACTTTACGGCCAAGCAGGTCGGACAATTCCGCTTCAATCGTGCCTAGCCGTATGTACCCCACCGCCTCCCCGGGTGCGAATTCAACCAGAATATCAATATCGCTCTGGGAGCTAAAGTCTTCCCGCAGTACAGAACCGAAAAGCGCCAGGCGATTGATATGATGTTTCTCACAAAATTCCCGGAGCAGTTCCGTCGACATCGAAATTTCAAGCACGCTCATCGTATCTCTCCTTTACTGGCGTTTATTATAGCATGCATGCGGAGAAGCCGGCATACACCGGACAAACCGACGTGAAAAAGGAAATAGATTTTCAAGAGAGATTGCGTTCCCAAATAGGAATTTGGGAACGAGTTGCTAAACCCTGTCCAACGATTACCGGCTGGCAAACAGGCGAAACGGCGCAGTGCCGGTAAAACCGTAGTGTGTTACATAGTGGACCGCCCCTTGCACTTCCAGGCCGGTGATTTCCGGCGGCAGGGGCACGTCCACCGTTCTGCCGGGCGGCAGATCGGCGAGGGGTTGTTCCGGCTGGTCTTCGAAGACGATGTACACCTGGCGCAGGGTGAACTTGCGCGGATTATGAATACGGACATACTGCCGGCCTTCCATTTCCACCAGGCTTACCCGGGCATCATCGAAAGCGGCATGCAAAGCATCGTCTATTACCTTATGGGTGTTGTAGTCACCGTTGAAGATGCCGGGATGGCGGTCCGAATTGAAGCGAAAATAGTAAACGCCGCCGGTCATGCCCTGGTCCACGCCCCACTCGAACAGGTCGCGCAGGGCGTCCGCCCCGGTTCCGGGGATGGCGCCATACCAGGAATTGAACTCGTTATAAAAAACGGGCAGCCCCTGTTCGCGGGCGCGTTCAATGCCGCGCAGGATGATGGGGTGCCTGTCTTCGGCGCTTTCGCCAACGCCATAATAGTAATTCATGCCGACCAGGTCCTGGCCGCGCATATTGTCCTGGGCATACAGATTGGCATAGTGCACGGGCCGTCGATAGGGGTCGAGGTGAACGTAGACCGGGTACAGGCTGAGAAGGAAACTGTCCAGTTCCTCCGTAATCTCGTTGCAGGAGTTCCACAGCAGCACGCCGGGATATTCGGCGTAGCGGTCCACCATGGCGCGGGAGATTTCGCGGGCGGTCACCAGCGGCGGCCCGTCCTGCCGCTGAAACACCTCGTTGGTGGAAGCGCAGCTGAACGGCGCCAGCACGGTATAGGCCAAATTCATTTCGTAGGCCAGGTCCATTTGCCAGGGGGCGGGATAATCGCCGCGCAGCAGGTTGAAATTGCGGTCCTTGAGAATGCGCATCATGATGCGGGTCCGCTCGGGACTGCGCGGGTCCATGCCGTGGACGTTAACCCCTTTCACCAGGAAGGGCTCGCCGTTGACCACCAGGTCCATGCCTTGGGTCGTGACCGTGGTGGCCACGATGCGTTCGATGTACCGCCAGCCCTCTCCATGTACCACCACGTCATAGTACCCGAACCAGGGCTCGCAGTCCAGGATGCCGGGGGACCCCTCGCCCACGAGGCGCTTTCCGGCATACACCGCGACCTCCGCATCCGCATCCCCTTCAACAGCAACAGGCAACCGGGTCGCGTATGCGGTACCATCGCCGCGTACGGTTTCTTTTCTTTTGCCAACCCGCACGGGGACAGGCGGCGCTACGGTTACGGTGCGGCGGGCTTCGGTAACTGTGGTATTTCCTTGCAGCACGGCCACGGACAGTTCGAGGGCCCCGGCCGTGTCCGGTGTCCACGTGAAGGCACATTCAGAGGCGTCAAGTGTTTCCGTGTTCACATCCTGCAATGTCTCAAACACCGCTTCCCCGTTGGGTGCTATCGCGGAGAACAAGACGCGCAACCCTTCCGGTGCGCCTTCCAGGTGCTGCACGGTAACCACATCCCGGCGCGGCGCGGCGACGGGCCCATCTTGCGGCGCAAACCCACGCAGTTCGACGGGTGTGCTCGACACATAAATCCTCGCGGCGCCGTACCCCGTGCCGACGGCGTCCTGATGCCGCCCCACTTCGTTCGCCAACAACACCGGCGCGCCCGATTCCGGGTCGGTAGCACGCAACACAAGATCATGGTACTCATCCAGCACGAGCGGCTCCGGCGTAAGTGGTTTGGCGTCATCGGCCACGATATCCAGGGTGAAGTCAATCCACTGTTCGGTGTTGCCTTCCCAGGCCGAAGTCGGCGGGTCGGGTGTAACGCTGCCTTGGGCCGGCGTGCGGTGCCCATAGGGGCTCCGCAGTTCAGCGTGAAACACCAGGTCCCGTTGGGGTGCGGCGCCAAGAAGGGTTACCGGTACCTTCACCGTATAGGTGTGCCCCATGACCATGGCCTGTGCCTCGAGCAGGGGCGCTCCAAAACGGACGCGCCAGGCAGGATCATAGACCACGTGGGTGCCTTCGCCGCCTTTGCCCTGTTCGGGATGGGGACTGGAGGCGGGAACCCCGGTGAGCAGCGGGCCTATCTCCGGCCGGATCGCCCCTTTGGGGCCCTTTAATTCGTTAAGCCCATTGATGCCGTAATTCAGGGTACGCGTTGCTTCGTCCACGCGGCCTTCGGCAAGGAGTTCGCGCCCATACGCCGCGTGGGCCCGAGCGGCGCCCAACACGACCTGTATCTCGCCCGGCATGGATTTCGAATCCGGAAAGAGGGCGTTAATTGCTTCCACGGCCTGTTCAACAGCGGTAAACGAAGCATCCACCGCCTCCGTATCAATCACATGAATGGCGGCGGTATCCGTTTCGTTGCCCAGCGCGGCCTGGACGTGCCAGTCGCCGCGAGGGACATTCGGCCGCAGGCGTACGGTGTATTCCTCCCGCACGGAGGGATGCGAGGAGGCGGTAAAGTCGGTGCGGGCCGGACCCGCCGGGAACGACAGGGTCCGGGTAATCCCGGCAAACCGTTCCCCTGCATGGTGCAGCGACAGGGAGAGTTCGTGTTCGCCGGCGGCAGCAAGATTGGTATACAGCCAGAGGGGCACAACACCTGTATCGGCAATGGCCTGCTTCGGCGGATAGAGAAACAGGGCGGGCGCTTCGCGGAGCGGTGCGTCACTTGCCAAAGCACCATACCACGCCAGGCGTATGTGTCCGGAACCGACCCGGAAACCGAAGCGTCCCCCTTCCACCGCCACGGGCATCTCCATATCCCACCCCTCCGGTTCATTCTGCTGCGCTTCCCAGCATTTGCCCCGTATAAACCCATCGCCAAACGAAACTTTCTGCCAAAGCCAACCGGTTTCGGGCCAACTGTCGCTGACCAGTTTTGAACTGTCGGTGCCGGAAAGCGGCGCTTCCTCGCCTTTGGCGTCTACGCCCCGCAAATGCAGCCCTGAATCATTGTCAACCTCGAGCCAGGTCTGGCGGCTGATCTGTTTAATGTTATGGGCCTCGCTGATATCTATGGGGTAGTCCGCATTGAACAGCAAAATACCGTCCGCATCGGCGTCTATGGGCGCCATTTCACGGTAAAGCACCAGCAGCGTTCCCTGCGCCATCGGCGCAGCATCCGCAACCAGGCCAAGCACATGCTCTCCTTTGATGTCCAGGGCGCGGGTACTATCCGCGAGGGGAACGTTAAGATCCTCCACTTCCTGCACCTCCGCATCCCCTTTCATGTCGAGGATATGAAAGGCATTGTCCGCCGGATAATACACCTGAGCGCCCGCGACGGCGCAAAGCATGGGAAGTATCAGCAATGCTGAGTAGATACGCATGTCATCTCCTTTGCTATCAGTTTCATTACCGTCTAAATATTAGGTTGTCTAGCGCAATGCGTATTCATCGTCATTGCGAGGCACGAAGCAATCAGGTTTACACCAAGTCCGTTTAGCGATGAGATTGCTTCGTTCCTCGCAATGACGGGTATTGTTTTCTCTCGTTCCCAAATTCCATTTGGGAACGCACTTGCCTGCGAAGTTCCACTTCGCAACCATAGCCGAGTACGGATATGCACCGGATGGACCAACGGAAAAAGGGAAATAGAATTTCAAGAGAGATTACGTTCCCAAATGGAATTTGGGAACGAGAGATGCAACGAGAGAATTTGGGAACGAGAGAACAGTTACTATCGTTTGACCACAGGAACAGATACCTTGTTTCATTTTTTCGAAAGGTCCTTCCCGTCATCCGGCGTATCGGCCTCGTTTTCAGGCTCCTTGTCCAGCCGGATGCGCGCATATCCCATGGTCGTGGCATCGCGGGCACCGAGCAATTCGAGGGCTTCCGCGGGCGGGGAACCGCCGCGTATCGTTGCCGTGAAATAATTAGACATGGGATACTCCAGCTGTACGGCGACCGGAACGCCCGGGACACCATCCGGGCCAATTTCCATGAGATAATTTCCGATAGTAAAACCGGTTTCCGGGGCGGCTTCACTGAGGTAATAAAAGACCAGAAGGCGGTTGTCCGGCGTAACATGGAATCGCGGCTCGATGGCTCTCACCCCCGGGGTACCTTCTTCTCTTGCCACCAAGGTCTGGCGCTTAATAACCTTGCCTTCCTTCACGACCGCATAGTTCATTTCATGGCGTTGTACGGCCTCGGGAAAAAATTTCTCCCGAAGGCGTTCATCAATCGCCTGTTCCGTCCACACGAGATGGGCCGCGCCGTCCGGGGCGACCCAGAGGTCACCGGGCATCACCCAGCCACAGGTTTTATCGCGGCTGGCAATCTCCACCCAGTCCTCGAATACACCCGTAGTGATGTCGCGCGTCCAGGTGTAGAATAAGCGCCGAAAATCATAATCCCACTCCCTGCCGGTCAGTTCCTTTTTGTAGGCGCGCCATGTTGCGTACGGTTCAACCACGTCACTGACGCCGCAGAAATGCACGACGCGATCCTTAATCGCCACATTCGGATAGCAGACGCGAACCGGCTTGGGTTCGTCATACTCGGCGCCCCAGGGCCATTCCAGTTTGCCTTGCCCGGCCCAGTGGCCGTCGCGGTCGCGAAAGGTCCATTCCGCATGGGTGTACCCGATGTTTTGAAACAGGATAAACTCGCGGTTGACGCCGTCGGCGGCGAAACTGCGGTAACTATGCTCCGTGAAGGCCGGCGTACCGTCCCATACCGGCAGCAGGGTTTCATACCCGCCTGCAGGATGGGCGGGATTGAAGACCAGGATTTCCGGCCGCGCGGGACCGCCCCCTTCAGCCTGCCGATCCGTCACCAGCGTCGGGTTGACCGACAGAAAAACGGGTCCCTCCTGAAACGCGGCAAGCGGACAGGGTTCGCGGGTCCGGTCCTTTTCATCCACGGCCACGCGCTTCCATCCTTCTGCGGTTCGGTGAAAAAACATCCAGCGGCAATTGTTCAGCGGCGGCACCCCTTCCAGCGTTTCCAGTCCGCTCGCGAACACATCGTTGCCCACACGCACGAGACAGGTAGACCCCCGGCACCACAGGGGACCGGCCCCATTATCCGCCGGCGCGTATTGATAGACCTCCTCCTCGACTTCCACCACGGGCCGTAGTTCAGGAAGCGCAACGGCCCAAATCGGAATGAGTAGTCCGGCTATCATGGCGAAAATACACACCCCTTCTCCCATGCTTCTTATCGGGAAACTGTTGCGTTCGTATATTGTGTTTTGGAATGAAGGTTTCATATGTCTATGCTCCAAAGTGGGCGTTGCCCGCAACCCTGAATAATAGAACCACGAATCGACACGAATACACACGAATTAAATTTGGTATCAGGTAACGCATGCTCAGATTTCGAGAATGCCCGTCTAATATAAAGTTTTCAATGCTATACCCCGCAAAAATACCAACGATATTGTCTATTCGTGTCCATTCGTGTGCATTCGTGGTTCATATTGTGTTACGTACTGCCGCAACACTTACAGGTACTATTAAATACTGATGGTCTTTACAGGTAATCCTTGCCGTTAAGGCTATTCACCACCGACACCAGCCAGGCCTCGAGGTGCACTTGCATGTCAGCGGTTCGTTCGGGTTCTCCGGCACTGCGGTCGTTTTGCTCCTGCGGGTCTTCTTTAAGATTATACAGTTCCCACTTGACGCTGTCATCGCTCTCTATGCGGTGCAGTTTCCAGGGCCAATCGAGCCAGGCGGCATGACCGGGAAAGGTATCGGTTGGATACTGTTTTTCTATCGTGCCGGCGTCAAGACGCAAGCGTGGCGGATCGGGTTCCCTGCCCTCGCGCTGCGCCTCCAGCAGCTCCGCCATCCACGCGTCACTCGGCGTGGAAAGGCCCTTGATGGGATAGTCCCAGAAACCGATAGGCTTCGTTCTTGCATTCATGGCGCCATCCAGAAGCGGAACGAGGCTGACGCCATCGAGGGGCGGGTGATTCTCCATACGTACACCAGCGATATCGAGCAGGGTGGGATAGATGTCTGACGTAACACAGGGCAGATTCGTGCTGTACGGTTGTGCGAGGCGTCCAGGCCACTCGAGAATAGCAGGGACGCGCAGGCCGCCTTCATAAATCATACCCTTGTAGCCTCGCCCGCCGGTGGCGCCGAGTTTCGGCAGGCCGCCGTTGTCACTGCAATACCAGAGCAGGGTGTTTTCATGAATATCGAGGGCCCGCAGTTCGGAGCGCAGTTTACCGAAGGCATGGTCCATCCCGGTAATTTCCCCGTAGAAATGCTGCTGTTTTTCCGGCTGATCGGCGTACAAGGCGCGGAATGCTTCGGCGGCCCGGTGCGGGCTGTGGGGCGATCCAAACCAGACCACGGCGAAAAACGGCTGGTCCCCCTTGCTGTGTTCCCGGATGAATTCGAGCGCGGCATCCACCGTAATCATGGAACTCTCGCCTTGTGTTTCAACAGCAACCCCCTCGCGGCTTAACACGGCGTCGTTATCGAAGAAGTTCTCGCCGGAAAACCACGTATCGAACCCGGAAGCGCCGGGGTTGACCGGGCTGCCTTTGCGGACGGAACCGAGATGCCACTTACCGAAGTGGCCCGTGGCATAGCCGGCGGTTTTGAGGGCTTCGGCAATAGTAATCTCCTGCGGGCGCAGCGGGAAGCCCCACTTGAAGCAGCCAAAACGGTTGGGCGTGCGTCCGGTCATGACGCTGCCGCGCGTAGGCGAGCAGACAGGCGCTGCCGCATAAAACCGGTCGAAACGCAGCCCTTCCGCAGCCATGGCGTCGAAGTTCGGCGTCCTCAAAACCGGGTGGCCGTTATAGGCCATTTCGCCCCAGCCCTGGTCATCGGCCATGCAAAGAATGATATTGGGCCTTTCGGCCTGTGTTGCGCTTTCGGCAAATACTTCCCTCACTGCCGTAATACCGATACCGGCTCCCATAATCTTCAGAAAGGTTCTTCGTTCTGGCTGCATAGTGTTCTCCAGGGTTTCCTCCTGTAAGACGCTTGTTTATCTGAAGACACCCTAGCAGAGGTCTATTATCCCTTTCAATTCTGTGCGGAAATTGACACGCTTTCCTGTACCAATGCCATGCACCGGGTATTCATACTACGGCGCATAACAGCCGTCGCGGTACAGGCTGAAGCCCCCCGAAGGTTGACGCGATAAAACGCTTCGATTATACTGCAACCGTTTTGCCAGCGATGGTACCGGCGGTATTTATAAGGAACGTAGTATGAACCGACGCCAATTTCTCGGCACGTTGGGGTTGGGCGCAGCGGCGACAGCGTTGACAGCGCTTCCGGCGCGCGCTAAGGGTAAACCGAACATCCTGTTTCTTTTCGCGGATGACCAGACCTATGCGTCTATTCGCGCGCTCGGGATAGACGAGGTAAACACCCCCAATCTGGACCGGCTCGTGCGCAACGGCACCACCTTCACCCATGCCTATAACCAGGGCGGCTGGCACGGAGCGGTGTGTGTCGCCAGCCGAACCATGCTGGTGACGGGCGCTTTTCTGTGGAATGCGGAACGCAAGGAGAAGCGGTTGGCGCGTGAAGCCGAAAACGGACAGCTCTGGCCGCAGCTACTCAAACAGCAGGGCTATGAAACGTATATGTCCGGCAAATGGCATGTACATGTAGACCCAGAAACGGTTTTCGATACCGTGCGCCATGTGCGCCCCGGCATGCCGAAAGACAGTAAAGCATGCTATGAGCGTCCGGTCGAGGGGCAACCGGACCCCTGGGACCCCAGCGATACGTCGCTGGGCGGCTACTGGGAAGGGGGCAAACACTGGAGCGAGGTGGTGGGTGACGACGCGGAGGACTTTCTTACCAAGGCAGCCGATAGGGACAGTCCCTTCTTCATGTACCTTGCGTTTAATGCGCCCCATGACCCGCGCCAGTCGCCGCAGGCCTTCGTGGATCAATACCCCCTCGACGCCGTCAAGGTTCCCGGGAACTTTCTGCCGCAGTACCCCTATGCCGCCGAAATCGGGGCTGGGCCCGGCCTGCGCGATGAAGACCTGGCCCCGTTCCCGCGCACCGAATATGCCGTCAAGGTGCATCGGCAGGAATACTATGCCATCATTTCCCATCTGGATGCGCAGGTCGGCCGCATTCTGAAGGCATTGGAGAACACCGGCAAGGCCGACAACACGCACATCATCTTCACGGCCGACCACGGGCTCGCCTGCGGGCATCATGGCCTGATGGGCAAACAGAACATGTTCGACCACAGCGTGCGGGTGCCGCTGATTATTGCCGGTCCGGGCATCGCCAAAGATCAGCGCATGGCCTACCCCGCGTATCTGCAGGATATCATGCCCACCACGCTGGACTGGGCCGGCGCCGACCGACCCGTCGGGGTCCAGTTCAAAAGCCTGGCGCCCCTGCTGGCCGGACAAGCCACGCGCCACCATGATGTCGTTTATGGCGCCTATCGGCATCTTCAGCGCATGGTGACCGACGGCAGTTTCAAGTTGATCTTCTATCCCCAAATCGAAAAGACGCTCCTATTTGACCTGAAAGCGGACCCCAGTGAAAGGAACAACCTCGCAGATGATCCCGAATACGCGGAACGGGTGAACGATTTGTGGACGGAGCTGCTCCTATTGCAAAAAGTGACGGGCGACCCGCTGCGTCTTGATGGGAAGCAACATTAAATCGCGTGCGTTAAATCTGTATTTTAAGTACGGCGTGGTTCACTTTTTCTCCAAGCGCGGACTGCTTACGGCTGCCAGATGGAACAGGCAATATGCTGTTGCAGGTGCTGCTCGGAGGCCCAATAGTACATGACAGCAAGTTTGCCGTCCGGACGCTGTATTATGCGGGGATAACCCATATCCGCCCAGTCATCAACACTTTGATAGTGGTCGCGAATAACGAATTCGGTTCCCCAGGTTTCCCCTTGATCATTGCTGTACTTTCCGGCCACACGCTGTGCATCACGATCGCCATAGACGCAGCAGATACGGCCATCTTCCAGTTCGACGATGGCAGGCGGATTGGAGTTGTCTTCGAAGGTCCGGACCGTACTGCAGTAGTACCACGTTTTACACCGGTCTTTGGATACCCACACCTCAATGGCGCTTTCCACGTCATGCTTTATCAGGTAAATTTTTCGGAATGCCATGAGATAATCGCCGTTGTTGAGCCGTACGGTCTGGGGCATCACAGCGCGGTACTCAGGGCTTGCCGGGGTAATCCACGTGACGAACTCGAAATTCAGAGCACCGTCTTTTGTTTTGATACAGGCGATTCGTCCACTGGTTTTCGTTCCCGCATCCTGACCGGCCAGGGGAATGCTGGCCGTGATGAAGAGAAAGCATTCCCGCGGACCGGTGACGATATAATCAGTGCGCGGCGTAAGCACCTTGCCCGCCAGTTCCGGGTGGCTGTTCAAGTTGCCGAGCACGTGCGGCCCCTTCCACGTGGCGCCTCGGTC
Source organism: Candidatus Hydrogenedentota bacterium (assembly GCA_012730105.1). Classification (GTDB taxonomy): domain Bacteria; phylum Hydrogenedentota; class Hydrogenedentia; order Hydrogenedentales; family CAITNO01; genus JAAYBJ01. The sequence goes on along the minus strand of JAAYBJ010000060.1, from coordinate 633 downwards.
GTAAGAATAATAAAATCCACCCTCGGGATCATCGTTGCCGTGGTAGCCGGTGGCAAAAATACGCATGGCAACCCCCGCATGTGTAAAATTCAATGGTGTTTCAAGAACGGTTTTGCCCTTGGGCTGCCACTTGATATTCTCGTCGTCGAGAAAATTCTCCGGATCGAAGGTCGTCCAGTTCTCGCCGCCGTCCTTACTGCGCGCGAACAGGCTTCTCTCAATGCCCTTGATATTGTGCCCGGGGCTGTTCTCGAATTCGCCCTGCGTAAAACCCACCAGAATTTCATTGCCCCAGTTCCACACGCCGTTGTTCGCGGGCCAACCGTGAAATTTTCCCTCTTCGATGGCCGCGATGTAATGTGCCGGTTTCATATCCTGACTGGCGGCAATGCTCGCAATTAGAAGCACCAATAGACATCCTGCGATGGTTCGCATCCTGCTTTCTCCCGAATAGTACTGTTGTTTTTTAGAGGCGATAACTTGCCAAAAAAGAAAATACCCTTACATACTTGTGAGTACCGAGTTCTCTTTTATTCGTTCGGTTGATTGTCGGCCCTGATTTTACACAACTCGATAGCCAAAGTCACCCATTCCTGGGTGAGTTCCTTGTACTTACGGTAGTTGGCTATCTGG
>JAAYBJ010000059.1 GCA_012730105.1 Candidatus Hydrogenedentota bacterium | reverse complement strand
TTTCTGCTATCTTTTCTTCATCCGGCTCGTGCAACCCGCGATTTCGGCATGAACGCAAGGATTTTTTATCTATTGATTCAATTATTTTTTGTAATCGGACTCTGTATTTGCCTTCTCATGTTAACGCCCATGATATTATTTAAGCGTAATGAATTAAAAGGAGCAAATCTTATACAGATACATTTCCTTGCCGTTTTCTTTTTGTTGGGATTGGGCTTCATGCTGATAGAACTATCCTTATTACAGCATTTTTTTCTTTTACTTGGCAATCCCACGCTTACTTTTTCAGTAATTCTCGGCATCATGCTCAGCTGCACCGGGTTCGGAAGTTTTTTGGCGAAATATATGAAATTACAACTTCTACTTCGATCAATGATCCTGTGCGGTCTGGGCGTTCTTATAATACAAACGGCCCTTATTGCCATTCTGCCCTTCATCTTACGTGAAATACAGGCCATGAATATGCTATTTCGTCTGGCAGCCGTCTTTGGCATTATCTTTTCTCTGGCCACGCCCATGGGATTTTTCTTTCCAAATGCATTACGGCTTGCAGAATACAACAATTTGAAGATGACCTGTTGGGCTTGGGGTATTAATGGTGTGGGCAGTGTTTTTGGAAGTGTCGGTGCCACAATCTTAGCCATGAATACCGGTATACGTTCAACATTTTACGCCGGTATCCTCTGCTATCTTCTCGTTTTTCTATTATTCGCAAGTATTTCCAAGCGGCAGATATCTGGTTGATAGCACCATGACAGTGTAAGCTCAATGACACTCATTAATCCAAATAAAAAACTTTTTGTAGCCTTGGTTCTATCGTTAATCCTTCCATATTTGGTCGGCTGTAAAAGGTCATCTGAACCTGAAACATATATTTCGGTCACGCCAGAACGATTAACACGGTTATCGCGGACTTCAACGGATCGACAACAAGATCTTGAGCCACTTTTACTACCTGCCCAGAAATGGAAAATTTCAGATGCTACCAGGAGCGACACGGACGTCACAACCACTATAACGAGACTCTCAAAAGATACCCAGATAGGGTACCATTGTTCCATTGCCGCCAATTCCTATAATGTCCTGAAGATCACCCTGCGCACGAACGGTGATGGGCCAATGAAATTCGCGTGGGCAAGCACCTTGAGTCCAGAAGGCCCTTCCCAACGTCTCCTTCCTAATGTACAATGGCTAGTTGAAAACACGGAAGAACCAGCTGAGTACACAATTCCCCTTATAACAGAACAGGATATTTGCTGGCTTGGTTCTATAAACAAACTTTTTTTGATTCCACCTGAAAGCGCAACTGAATTTACTTTCGAAGCTGTTTCCCTCATCTATGACCCGAAAATACAACGGCGTGTAACACTGGGCACACAAACCATGGAAGTGCTTCCCGCCTATACTCCCTATGGCTGGAAGTTCATGGTGCCCGAAAAATGCATTTTGGAAACATATACCGGAGTCCACAGGCGCGCGGGAACGAATCCGACTGACCCGGTAAGGTTCATTATTCAAGTTTCACTGGACGGCCATGCTGCAATCACTCAAGAAATATCGACTGAATGCCATCCCACGTTTCAGGATAAAGAATCTCCCGGATGGGAACCGGTGCAGGTAGACCTTTCCGCCTACAGTGGTAAGAACATTAAGGTTACCATGCGAACACATTTCCCTGACGGTCCCGGCGAAAACTATGCGTTCTGGGGCAATCCTTCTCTTCGTGTGCCGGTTCTTTCCACTAGGGGCATTCCCATTATTTTGATTACCAATGACACTTTGCGCGCCGACCATGTTTCCTATTATGGATATCACCGCGAAACAACGCCTTTTCTCGATCAATGGGCCGCAACAGAAGCGGTCGCTTTTGAGAATGCCGTGACGCCAGAGCCTTGGACACTCAACTCGCACATGACAATACTGACCGGCCTGACGCCTAAATCGCATGGAGTATCATCAGAAACTCATCTTTCGCCGCATATCCAGAGTTTTCAGGAGGGACTGCAGCAAGCAGGGTACTTGACAGCCGGTTTTACCAGTCATCTGTGGTGGCTGGCGCCATGGCGAGGATATGCGAGGGGGTTTGATTTTTATGACTGTCCTACAAAACTCTTCCGTCCCTTTTATGAGACCTATCCCCGGATGACCTCCTGGATTGAGCGCCATAGAGACCATTCCATGTTTGTTTGGTTCCATAATTTCGATATTCATTTTAAAACAAAACAAGACGGCTATCGCTATCCCTACCATCCTGGCGACGACAGCCACTTGTTTTTTTCACGACCATGGTTGCAACACACCCACTTTGACACTCCTCCCAAAAACACGCTCATGGCAAGCGAATTGCTTGATGAACAAATACTCGGCAATATATCTTTTACCCAAGATGAGCATTCCTTAATGACGGCGCTTTATGATGATTGCATCCGTTTCGTCGATGAAGGCATTGGAAAATTTTTCGCTTTCCTGAAGCAGCATGACCTTTACGACAACTCACTTATCATAGTAACAGCCGACCACGGTGAAGACTTGGGAGAACATGGTTACTATGGCCACGCCCGCGTTTATGAGACGGAATGCCGCGTCCCCTTGTTCATACGTTTTCCAAACGGAGACTTTGCAGGACAGCGATACCGTCCGCAAGTCTCTCTTGCAGACATTTTGCCTACAGTCTTTTCCGCTCTTAACCTTAAACTGCCCGCAGGACTCGATGGACAGGATTTAACGGATCTATTAGAGAACAACACCCATCCTATAAAATATACGCATATACAGAGACGTGACCGTTTTTTCTCTGTACGGTCCGAAAAGTGGAAACTGCATCGAGAACTACTTGAAGGCAATAGCGGATACCATCTCTACGATATTGAGAAAGATCCATTAGAGTTAACCGACCTCTATTCACAAGAAATAGATATTGCCCACCAATTACAGGCTGAAATGGAGCGGTATTTCGATTTTCCGAAAGCGGGTTGGCGGATAAATCTCGATATCCCCAATGACATGCCATTAGAAGGCAATATAGTTATCACTTCATCGACTCAAATCCAAGGCGTTCGCTATTACAGTTTTTGGGAACAAATGCGGATAATTGAACCATCAAATCAGAATTCTATTACTATTCCCTTGCACCCACCACTTCCACAACAACTGCATGTGTTGATGGACACGGTTGCTCCTGTCCAATTTTCAATTACAGCGTCCCCGCCTTTCGACATTTATTTCGGTTCAAATGGAAGAGAGGCGGTATCGTCCTTTGAAGAGGAACTAAACCCACTCAGCGATCAATATATTCGGCCAGAAATGCAAGAACATTCCAATCGTCCACGCATATTTATTTGGCATATCCCGCCGACGACTGGCGCACCGACCAAAGAGGTGCCCCGCGAAATTCGTGAACAAATGGAAGCCCTTGGGTATGTGATTTAAAGTACCATTATGGTCTGAATAAGGGGCTTAAAGTCCTTTTTTTTCTTGACGTTCGCTCTCAGTATTAACCTGGCAACATAAGTTGAAGCAAGTGCCCTATGCCTGACCGTATCGACTACTTTGGCAATCAAAGCGCCCTTAAACCACATCTTTTCGTTTATAGATGTACATTACCTCTCGTGGTTTTGGTCCGGTAATGCGTGCCGCTTGTATATAGTTCTCCACGAAAAAAGGGTGCCTTATGATTTGTTCCCAGTTCTTATCTCCTTCTATCCAGATATGATAATCGGGTTTATGCATCAAAAAGCCACTTATAATATCTCCTTTTGCTAATAAAGGAATGACTTCAGGAGAAACGAGTCCCGCAGTATCAATTATTTTGTTGTCTGTAAAATATCCAATATAACCGATTTCACCGAACGAAACACTCGAACCTGGTTTCGTGTGGTTTCTGAGCCAACTGGCGACCATAAGGTAAGTAGGCGCTCTACGATCAGCCCAATTCATTCTGCTTTGCTCTGCGACACGATATAGTTCGGCGCCAAAAAACAAAATTAACATCATGGCCATCAACGTAATCGTCGTAATTACAGGCTTTGAGGTAAATACTGTGCTCATGAGTCTTGCTGCCCCCAAAACCACGAGCAGCATCAGGATAAAGATCAGAGGAAGTGCATACCATCGGAAAAACAGGACATTAATAATACTGTAACCGGTTACATGCGCTATAAAGTACAAAATGAAAACCATCCATTGGCGTCGATACCGAATAACATCATATACCCCATAGGCAAGAAGTACCCATAGCGCTATTCCAAAAACATTAACGATATTGAAATTACCTCCCCAATTCCTAAACCTGGCATTTAAAAAAATAAGCCAGTAATTCCGGAAACTTGGGGCATCTCCAAAAAATTCTAAATGCACAAGTTTAGCACTCAATGTGTTCGGCGTTATTCGTCCGAAGGTGATATATGCATAACACGTCCAGATACCGGCCACAACACCCGCCCCTATCGCCATCCTCAGAAGAGAGGCACTTAATCTGCGAATATCTCGTTCTCCCTTAACGAAATCCGCTATGCCGGCATATGTCATCAATATGGGTAATAAAAGAACTCCTTCGGCACGCGTCAAGTGTAGCAAGGCAATGCACACTCCGCAACTGAGATAACATCGACAGAAGGCCAGCGCACAAGACAAGACGAGCAAAAACTGAAACAGATATGCTTCCATTCCCAAAAACTCAGGATCACTTGAAATAATAAGTGAACTACCCAGAAAAGCAGCAACCCAGGGCGAAATGCGAAAGTGTTTATGAAACAATAGAAAAATCCACCCTATACCGGCCAGACACAACGCGGTAAACAGGGTCGCGAGCGAATGTAAAGGAAACCAAGGCAACAATAGGCCAAGTACAGCACCAATCAACACCAATAATGGGGTGGTAGACCCAAAGGTCGGTTCTCCATAGTTATAGACGAACCCCCTTCCCAGAGCAATATTCTTTGAATAGGTAAGCGTTATAAAAAAATCATCTTTCAAGTAAGGCCATCTAAGCGAGGCATAGTATATCGGTAACAAAGAAAAAATAAATAAAACGACCAACGGTAAAACTGGATGATTAATTATGGAGCCCCAATATACCCGATTGCTTAATATTCCGTTAACCGTTTGACAGTTTTTTTTTAAATGCTCATCCATTAGCCTCTACTTTCTGCAGGGACACTTTTCTGGTTTATACATATTATCACACATACATTTACACGTATCAAATACTATTTTTTACACAACTATTAAAACTACATATTTCTTGCTTGCGTTTATATATATACATTTTTTCTCTTGGCTTTGGACCCCTAATACAAGCCACTTGTGTATAGTTCTCAATAAAAAATGGATGTTTTAATATTGGCTCGCTAAACGGGCATCCTTCTATAAGGATGTGATAGTCGGGTTTGTACATCATGAAACCGCCTACAGTATCTCCCTTCGCCAGAAAGGGAACAACTTCGGGTGATACGAGTCCCACGAGATCAACTATTTTATTATCAGTAAAGTATCCAATATATCCGATTTCTCCAATTGAAACACTTGAACCAGGTTCAGTATTGCTTCGAAGCCAAGAAGCAACCTTGAGATATGTTGGGGCTCGCGGATCCATCCACTTCCTACTGCTTTGTCCCACACCACGATATATCTCCACACCCAAAAACAGGATTGTTACTGTGAGAATCATACCCACCATTAATATTTTTCGTTGAGATGCAAGCACCCGACCTGCAAGCCTAGCTCCTCCTAAAACCATTGACAGAATTAAAATCAAAACCAATGGTAAACCATACCACCTATGAAATCCTATATTAATTATACTGTATCCTATTATATATGCTAGCGCATACAACAGGAAGATGATCCACCTGCGACGATAACGAACTATATCATAAATCCCCAAACCTGCAAGACTCCAAATCATAACCCCAAAAACATTATAAACATTAAAAAAGCCCCCCCAGTCCTTAAACCTGTTATTTACATAAAGCAACCAACTAGCCCTGAAGTCCAAACCTTTCCCTGTATATTCTAACGCCGTTATTTTCGCACTAAACGTATTCGGGGTTATCCGCCCGAAGGTAATATAGGCATAACACGTCCAGATACCGGCAACAACACCTGCGCCTAGTGCCATCCTTAATAGAGGCCTGAACAGATTATAGATGTCGCGCTCTCCTTTATTAAAATCTGATACGCAAACATAGAGCATAAGAACGGGTAATAAAAGGACCCCCTCGGCGCGGGTTAAATGTAGTAAAGCGATACATACACCGCAACTTAGATAACGTTTACGGAAGGCTTGTGTGCATGACAAAACTAAAAGGAACTGAAAAAGGAAAGATTCCATCCCCAAATACACAGGATCACTTGCTATAATAACCGCACTGCCCATGAAAACAGCGATCCAAGGTGAAATACGAAATTGCCTGTGAAATATAAGAAGAATCCACCCTATACCAATTGCACATAATGCAGTAAATAGTGTTACTAATAAATGCAAAGGTAACCATGGTAGTAACACCCCCAGTGCGGCACCAATCAGTACCAATAATGGACTGGTAGACCCATAAGTAGGTTCCCCATAGTTGTAGACAAAGCCCCTTCCCAAGACGATATTTTTTGAATATGTAAGCGTTATAAAAGCATCGTCTATTAAACAAGGCCATCTAAGAAAGGCAAAGTAAATCATTAATAACGAAAACATTATTAATACAACAGCTGGAATTACAGGATTATTAGACATATCAATGAAATAAAAATTACGTGTTAATATTTCTTTCAATTTTTGATAGCTATTTGCAACGTTCCCACGCATTAGTCGTAAAGTTCCCGAATAGATATTTTTCTTTAATAGACTCCGAATTTCACCTAAAATTTTATATACCAGCAGGCTCATATGGCGAATCTATTTGCTGATTGCTATTAAAAAAATCCGGTTTATTTAAGCGTTCTTTTTATCTATCCGCTTAGTTACAAGAGAGAACCAATAAAAGAATGCTATGATCGTGCTCTTTAATGTGTAGGGATTTTTTATGCGCCATAACGTCCTTAATATATACCTTGGACGTAAATAGTAACGGCGGTTCGCTTCCTTAATCAGTTTGGAAATTTGTTCGGCGTCTAGGTATGCTTTAGGAACGTATGAGGGACTGGACATATCAGCCTGTTCTTGTAAAATCGTCCCATAGTCACTCGCGATTTCTCCCAGAAATGTCCCAGGCTGCACATGATAGGGGTAGAAAATCATCCAATCCACGTTGAGTTCGCATGCGAAACGGATAGTTTGTTCAGAGATTTCAGGTGTGTCACTCGGCATGGCAAATATGACGGATCCCCTTATTTCCATACCGGCTCGTTTTGCCCACTTTACAGCATTCCGGGACTGTTCAAGGGTAATCCCTTTCTGTACGAAATCAAGCATTTCCTGGGACCCGCTTTCAAGGCCATAATAGATGTTGTAACATCCCGAGGCGGCCATACGCATCAACATCTTTTCCGAAACGGTATTCACCCTGCCCTGAACAGTCCAACCGATGCCAAGTTGTTTTTCATCCAGCAAATCACAAAAACGTTCGATCCAATTGTAATTAACACAAAAGTTATCGTCCCAGAAAATAATCTCCTTCACTTTAAGCGTCTGCACCAGATTGTCTATTTCTGATACAACATTTTCGGGAGAACGCCTTCGATAGGGTGAGGAATAACAGCCTCCCTGATAACAAAAACGACACTTGCCATAAGGACAGCCTCGCGAGGTTATAACGGTTGTCGCCGGAAGCTGTCTGTTTTGATTTGGAAGTGGAACATAAAGACGATTATCATAAATATCTCTATCGGGTGAGGGCAAAGCATCAAGATTCTTAACCGGTGTGCGCGGGGCAGTGGCGATGCAGGTACCATCCGAAAGACGCACAAGAAGACCTTTGATATCATCAACCTCTTGTTTTTTTTCCAAGCGGTCCAGCAATTCTCCGAGAGACTCCTCTCCCTCGCCCGGAATCAAATAATCAACGTCCGGACACTCCTTAAAAATGTTCTCAAAAAAAGAAGTAACATGAGCCCCCCCAAAGATGATTGGGAGGGATTTGTCTTTTTGCTTTAGCGCCTTGGCGAGAGCGTAGGCCGAATGGGCGCACTTTGTCAACACAGACATGCCCACGATATCGGGTTTTGACCGCATAATTGCATCAGCGGCGCCCGCACAATCATAATCATATAAAGGGGAATCGATGAGGACTACCGTATGCCCGCGCGGCCTGACATAAGCAGCAAGATAACCGACGCCCAAGGGCGGCAGCATACCCCGATTAAACACGCCGCCACCAAAAGTCTTTTTCTGGTCAAATGGAGGAATAACAAGAGTTAATCGCATTCTGAAAACCTCAGTTATTTAGTCTCTACTAAATACCCCTATTGGTATTTTAAACTATGTTTCAGGATCTGCCACGGTTCCCTCAAAGAAGGAATGTCATGGCATTTTCCAAAATTATGCCCAGAAAGTCAATTCATAACGTCGGAGCAATACCCCTTTATTGTGCTGGACTTATTATCATCATAATCTTTGCCACATCAAGACGACATCGCCCATACGTTTAAGAATTGCTCCGAGAAACCAAAATCTGTAAAGTAGTTCAGGGTTAAATTTTATTTCATATATGCAACTTGTGAGGGCACTACGCTCGTGAAGAAGAATTTTTACGATTTCGCAATAAAAAAATCATCCCGATCCTTGTCCCGCACTTTATCAGACAGTACTAAGATAAACGCCTTGCCCTGGTTGCTTTTAATAACTGCGATCGGGGCTGTTCTGCGATTATACCATCTTGGCCAGGCCAGTCTCTGGTATGACGAAGCTAATACCATTGTTTTCACAAACTACGTATGGCATCCGCTGGACCTCATTAACATTGATAAGAATACGGACCCGGCCTTGTTTATCGTGTTTACCTGGGCCTGGAAAAACTTCATCCTTCTCTTTTGGTCCTTCAAACCCGGTTCAATCTCCTATGATTTTGTCTTGCGTTTTCTACCCTGCCTTTTTGGCATCGCCTGCATTCCTGTTGTTTTTTTTGCGTGCAAATCGGTACTGAAGATTGGAAAAGCATCTCGTGGAGCGGAACAGGTTTGTTCTGACAACGTAGCGGCTTTAATTGCCGCTACACTGGTGGCGATTTCCCCGTTCCACCTTTTTTACGCGCAGGAACTCAGGAATTACAGTTTGTTTACACTCTTGGGAACGTTGGTTCTGTGGTCGCTCGCCAATGCCCTCCGAAAGAATTCACACTGGAATTTTGCCATATTGGGGCTGCTACTTTCCCTGTCTTTTTGGAATCATTTTTTTTCTTTCTGGCTTTTCGTTGTAGTGGATATTTTAATTGTGCTTCACTTTGGTTTTTCGGTTCGCTACTATTTTAAGTGGATTTTTTGGCACAGTATTTCGCTGCTATTGTGCCTGCCCGCAATCCATCAGGCCTACGGTGTCACTCAGATCGTTAACGGTATTAAAGGTCAGTGGATGCCTGCGCCGGATTACAAAACAGCCTTTATCACCTTTAAGGCATTCTTCGCCGGATATAGCCCCTATGCATGGGCATACTGGCCGCTATTTCTTATTGCCTTCATTCTTTTCTTTTATGGCTTGTATGTGATACGTAAGAACTGTAAAGCCGCCCTGTTGCTCCTGCTTTGGACCTGGTTTCCGATTATCGCCTGCGTACTCATCTGGCGTGCCCGTGATTTTTCTTATTATGAAATTCGATTATTTTTATGTTCCGCCATGGCCGCCTCGATGGGAGTTGCCATCGGTCTCAGCAGGATACCACACAGGCCGCGCGCGATACTTCTCCTGCTCATATGCTTGTTGACTCTGCCCAGTCTAAAGGCTCATTACAACAATCAAATACACCCGCTCCAACACCACCGCCTCGCCGTTCGGCATAAAGTAGACAATCGGGATGCCGCAGCCTATGTGGGCACACATGTTGAACCGGGTGAACTCATAGCGCATTTCAGTCACGTCACCATGCAACCCTTCCGAATTTATCAACCAGGCTTGCTTCAGAAACACATAGTCCTGACAGAAGATGGCATTCAAGGATTCCTGAACGCCTATCCCAACGAACCCATGTGGCGGGAACTCGAACTTGTACCGGAGTTAATCGAAGACGCTGTCGGATCAAGGGATTCCGTCTGGCTAGTTATTTCTTGGTGGGAAGCTTTCGAAATTCCGCCTTCAGCCGATGACATCCTAAACTGGTTTAACTCTCGGTTTTCGGTGATGGAGATAGAAGAATTCACGGGAATCAAGGTTGTACACTTTAAACGCCTATCGCCTCAGGGATGATTTTTTGCTTTGCGTTATTTCCAGACAAAACGATGGGAAACGGACCATCGGGATCGTTGGAATAACGGTACAACCTTTGTTTTACGCAACAACCTTTCAATTATCCTTCGAAAATAATTACGCAAATAAACCTATCGGCAACAATATCAATATGATATGTATTTTATGAACTCCTGCTGCAAAAGGAAATACAGGGGATGAAAAAATAAAGCTTGACATCCAGACCGGTTTGTGGTACAAACTAGTTAGAGTCAGTTAAGGATACGGGCTCAAAAGAAGTTGAAAATGTCTGTAGGCGGTCGCTCGACCGATGGGAATATTCCCAATATACTGCAGAATTTTCGTAACGAGAGGAGGTGAAATAGAATGAAGAAACTGAGTTTGGTACTGGCAATCGCGCTTGTGGTTGGTGTAGGCGTTGCGTATGCGAGTTCCATCGCCGTTCCGTGGTTTGTGGACAATGCGGCAACTGCACAAGGTGTGCCCCCGGCTTCCGGTATTATGACGATCATTTACCTGAAGAACAACACGGACGATGATGTCGTAGCGGAAATCGCTTATACCAGTGCGAATGGTAGCGTATTGGATGATCCTGCAACTCCTGAAAATGAAGCAGAATTCCCGTACAATACGTTCGTGATCCCGGCCCGTAGCACCCAGGGCTTCCGCCCGGTTGCTGACGACCCGGTTCCCGCTGGTCAGGAAAGTGCTGCGGCCAATCTGGTTCCGGACAGGCCTCGTTACCTGTCTGATGACGCTTCCACGAACCAGAAGAACGGTTCTGCCTCCATTTCGTGGACAGGCGGACCCAATGATGTGCAGGGCATGGTCGCCACCACGGCGAGCAATCTGTCCTATGCGCACTTGCTGCCTCCGGGAGCATGATGAATTCTTAACGCAATCAAATTTGCAGTAATACATGAGGCGAGAATGTAGTTAGACATGCTCGCCTCGTTTTTTTTATGTTGTACGGTAGTGATTGTGTTTTTGGGTGGGGATGCGCCATAATCAGGCGTGGCAAGGACTTAAAGGACTTAAAGGACGTAAAGGACATCAAGGACATAAACGACCAATGCGCCGGTTTCGACTGGTTCCCAAATAGGAATTTGGGAACCAGAAGAAAATTGGTAATGGGCCTGATGGACTTAATGGACATGAAGGACTTAAAGAACTTTTGTTGATGGAAAAATTATCAAAGCAACATCCCCTGAATGTGCTTGTTCTGGCCGTGGGCGGCAATGTCAGCGAGGGCATTCTGAAAGCCCTGGCGACGTCCTCCCTGCCGTGCCGCGTTATCGGCACAGATTTGGATGCGCTGCAGATGGGGTTGTATACCGTAGACCGAGGGTATATAGCGCCCCACGCCACTGCTCCGGGGTTCCTTGATTGGCTCATATCCTTATGTAACAAGGAAGAAGTTGATATCATCTTGAGCGGTTGCGAGCCCGTGTTGCGCATACTGGCCCCGGCACGGAAACAAATCGAATCCTCCACCCGGGCCTTATGTTTTGTATGCCCGCCGGAAGTGTGGGCGACTTGTGATGATAAACTGCTTACCTGTGAATGGCTTTCCGAAAATGGCTTCACCTGCCCCGCGCATGCCGCTTCTGAAGACCATGCCGGTTTGCATCACCTTGCTGAAACACACGGGTTTCCCCTGATCGCGAAACCACGTATCGGCGGCGGGGCGTACGGAATCCTCATGATTCAAAGTGCCGATGACCTGGAATATGTGTCCCGGAAAAAAGCGTATATTATCGAGGAGTTCCTGGGAACTGATGATCAGGAATATACTGCCGGATGCTTTTGCGACCGCAACGGCATGGTGTGCGGCAGTATCGTCATGTGGCGGGAACTGCTTGCGGGCACCACCTATCGCGCAGTTGCGGGGGAATATCCCGAGGTAAAACGAGAAGCGGAACGGATTGCAGGGGCGCTACGTTGTCCCGGGCCGTGCAATATTCAACTGCGGATGACGGAGCGGGGGCCTGTTTGTTTCGAAATTAATCCGCGCTTTTCCGGTACCACCCCTATCCGCGCGGCACTGGGATACAACGAGGTGGAATCTGTGCTGCGCCATTTCCTGTTGCATGAAAGCCCCCTGGTCTTGCCGAATATCACCCGGGGCATTGCCCTGCGCTACTGGAATGAACTGTATGTTTCACCTGAACTTTGTGAAGCAACGAAGCGAAAAGGCACCATCAGCGCCGTGTCGGACAACGATGTCCGTATCGAACCCTATGGAATGTGATAATGCGTATCCTTGTAACCGGAACCAGCGGCCATATCGGCGGCGCCGTTGCCTACACGCTCTGTCAAGAGGGGCATGAGGTCATCGGTATCAGCCGCACGCTAAACCCTGCCCTGCCGGAAGCGGTGCGGCAGTACTCCCTGGATATTACGGATCCTGAATTTATCGACAAGGCCGTGCATGGCGTAAGTGAATGCGAAGTTATTGTGCATGCCGCAGCCAGTATAAAAGACGATACGTATACTGCGGAAATGATGCAGGTAAATTACGCGGGTTCCCTGAATCTGCTGGATGCGGCGGATACACTCCAAGCCCGGTGTTTCATTTATCTTTCCAGTTTAAGTATCCTGGGTATGCCTTGTGAACATCCCATTACCGAGGCGCATCCCCTGACCCCCAGCACCGGCTATGCTGTGTCAAAACTTAAAGCCGAACACAAGATAATAGAGGGCGGCACTGACAGCCGGCGCACGATTTCGCTGCGTGTTTCTTCCCCGGTAGGCCCCGGGTTGCGCCACAGGCGTATATTCCGTCTCTTCGTGGAACACGCGCTTGAGAATGCCCCTCTTCAGATACACGGGACAGGCGCCCGGCGGCAGGACTATGTGGATGTTCGCGATATCGCCCAAGGCATACTGCAGGCAGTGTGTTCAGATTGCCGTGGAATTTATAATCTGGGTTCCGGCGTCCCGGTCTCGAATCTCGAACTCGCGCAACGGTGCATACAAACACTGCGCTCCTCCTCTGAAATCGTTTTGACGGGTGTGAACGACCCTGACGACAAGGTGTGTTGGGATTTGTCCATTGCCAAGGCAGCCCGTGAATTTGGGTATGCACCCCAGTTTGCCCTGGAACAAAGCGTTTTAGACCTGGCCGCCGAAATCCGCTGAACACATCCGGGAATCGCCCCAATCCCGTACTTTTATGCGCAACCGTTGGATAGTTGAGCTCGCAGCGTGGTAAATACGCAACCAAAGGCTTTCTTTAACTTCATGGCTTCATGTGGTACGTATCGATTATTTACAGTTGCCACGGAGACGCCCATTAAGGAAAAATATGATGATTAATACGGTTCTGGAGGAAATCTACAGGACAGAAAAGGTTCTTGACCCTGAAGGCACACCGAAAGATGCCTTCCCCGTATCCCTGAGCCGTAGTGATGGCGAAGCCCTATATGATGTCGTAACCCACACAAATGGAAGCAGGACGCTGGAGGTGGGCCTGGCATACGGCATTTCAGCCCTGCATATCCTCCAGGCGCTGCAGGATAACGGCGGCGGGGCGCATACAGCCGTAGACCCCTATCAACAGAAATGGTGGAATGGCATTGGCGTTCTGAATGTGAAGCGTGCTGGATTGCAGGATATATTCCGCTGTTTTGTTGAACCATCCTATATGGTATTGCCTCGCCTGCTTGGCGATAAGGAGCGCTACGACTTTATTTTTATTGACGGCAACCATCGTTTCGAATTCTCGCTGCTGGACTTCTTTTACACGGACCGACTATTGCAGACAGGAGGGCGCATCATGCTTCATGACACCTGGATGCCTTCAATACGAAAACTCTTTTCATTCATCGATACGAACCGCAGGGGCTGCTACCGTTTGGATACCCGATTTTGCGGCGGCAACCGCACCGGCAGCGATCGGTGGCGCGCTTTTGCCCAGGCGCTTAAGGCATCCCCATTGGATATTCACGCGGCCCGCCTGTATGCCGCCCATTACTTTCACAACTATATCGTATTAGAGAAAATTCAAGAACACGATCCGGAAAAGATTGACGCGGAATGGAATTTTTATGCCGCATTTTAGGTTGCTTTCGCCCTCGCCGTTTACCGCGACGCGTGTCCACACAGTGGCCTGCTGGCCCGACCTCATTATCGATGTTTCTGCGTTCCGTACCACTGGCTGCCGCCATGATCCAGATGCAACACATGCACCCCTTCAAGCCATGTCACCTCACCATACTGGTTAATTACATCCCGTCCGAAAAACCAGTCTGACCCTTCAAAATGATCGTATTCATGGTATGGGATGTTTTCCAGCACTTCCCTGCGTACACACTGAAAAAAGCCACAGGGCACGCCGCTACCCTCACGGTAACGGAACTCTTCAGTGGCGCTGGATATGGCGTCATACGCTTCCCAAGAACGGACTTCCCCCAGGAGAATTTTTGACGTCATCTCTGGCGACAGCATCTTCCTGCCGTCCGGCACAATAAAGGCAGACGTTGCCTCCGCGGCGTCGATTTTTCCAAAAATATCCGGTGGTACTATGATGTCGGAATCCAAGAGCACAATCCACCTTCCGGACGCAGCACGTACAGACTCATTAATCATAAACCCTTTTGAACAGGCGTATTCCTCCGGAAAAGGCATCCGGACTATACGCAGATTTGGATGTGCATGGGAAATGCCGTTCAATAAATCATCTGTGGCGTCTATGCCCGGGACATAGGCCACAACCACCTCCAGCAGTCCGGGCGCGATACCCGCCTGGTGAGCCAGGGCAAGCAGCACCGCCTGAAGACGGCGTGTATACCGGGTACTCACGATAAGAACAGAATACTTGGCCTGAACTGGCCTTTCATCCCTGCGAGGTTCTCCCTCCCAAACAAGCAGCGTCTGAGTCAGGATAAAACCGTCAATATTATGAATGGAAATGCGCGGTTCCAGTATATCCGGCAGCCGCTCAGGCGCTTTTGCCATGCCTGTAAGTTCCGCAGGACGAACCGGCCTCCCGTCCCTTAACAGGACATAATAACCGTCGCAGTCGACATGCAGCGCTACCTGGTGTGAATAGTCTATCATTGGGCATACAATAGTGGCGTATCTTCCGAAACTAAAGCCGACTTGTTCCGCAATCCCCCCGCCAAAAGTAACCGCTATTGTCAGAGGGGGAGTAAAACGCCCGATCACCGTACTCTTCAACTCACCCCTGGACAATGAGTACCACCGTTTGGAGGCATCATCCGTCGGGTTATAGTGATTTTCTATTTTGTACGCGTCTACCGGAATTTCCCGGGAAGGTTTTTCCGAAACAATAACTCTTAAGGCATTTTCAGACAGCGTATTCAAACGTTGGGGAAGTTTATGGCGCGCTTCATCTATAACATCATAGTATCGCTTCCTGCCTTCCGCGCATTCCGTCTGCACCATGACAGGTTCGCCTTCAACCGCCTGAACGGACAAATCAGGCAACACCTGCGAGAAGGCTTTTGTTTTATGGTCACAGATCCGCAAGAACCTACAACACCGACATTGATCGTCAAGAGTACGCAAATAACCGTTTTTTTTATTCGCGAGGCAAGAGAGCCATTCTGCATCGTTTTTAGGAAGCGACATTTCCCTTCTCAAAGAGCCAAGATGACGCGTCAGGCGATGCAGCATCCATGCCCTCACGTGGAGCATAGGATGGCCAATAAGCCATGGGAAAAGTATATTGTTCAACAACTCACTATTTGATTTTCCCCGTGCAAGCAGGTTTTCAATCGTATTCGCCATGCGGGCGGGTCCAAAATACTGGATTCTCTCCGCCAATTCGTAGGATTTTCGATCATACTGCTGATGATCCAAGAAAAACTGCCTGCTATTAAGCAAATGATTTTGAACTTCCGGAGTAACATGACAGAAGGGGAGTCCGACCAGATTTGCTTCCACCCCCAGGCTATCTAATGCGCCTATCAATGCATTCATCCACTGAACAACCTGGCGACACTCATCGGCACCCCTGTTCCGCTCTGTAAACAAGAAAGGATCTCTTAAGGCGACGTTGACGGATACAGCGTTGTGTAGACATTCCGCCAACATTTCCGGAGCCGGTCTTAGACCAGGGAATGGACTGACTTGCACTCGCAACGCCGCTCCATTTTCTTCACAAAACCTTACCCATTCCTTAAGTACTACAGGATCCGTTTTTGTAAGACATAAGAATATATCCAAGACATCCGGTACAACTACGGCAAGCGCTTTCCCCGGTCTAACCTTGTCATCAAGCCGCAGAGACAATCTTACTTTTTCCGCCTTTGAAAATGCGATCAAATCTGGAAGCGACTCCAGAGAAGCCGGG
The DNA here is from genome assembly GCA_012730105.1 of Candidatus Hydrogenedentota bacterium. Classification (GTDB taxonomy): domain Bacteria; phylum Hydrogenedentota; class Hydrogenedentia; order Hydrogenedentales; family CAITNO01; genus JAAYBJ01. The sequence continues at coordinate 38,312 of JAAYBJ010000059.1, read as the reverse complement.
CACGCCATATAATCTATTTTTAAATTTTTGAATACCCGGGTATTCAGGCGCATCCATTTTTTTTGATCCACAAGGCGAAAGGGTCTCCCCTTTCTATTTTGTGAAAGGACCAGACCCCGGAGGGGAGGCGGGGACCATGACACATGGTCCATGGATATTTTTGAATTGTCTACCTTTACTGACATCAAATGAAACCGTACTTTCAGAGATAAGCTCCGCCTATTCTACCCAGCCCATACCAGGTCTTCCCGTTCAACGGTTTTCTCCTGCTCCCGCGCGTAAAAAAGAGGATCGTCAATAATATTTACACCGGTTATGGGATTGGCTTCACTGGTACCGAACATTTCGGCATAGTCACCATGAAAGCCGTCGCATATGTTTCTTGCGGCACAAGACCCGCAGGCCTCATGGTACTTATAGTGGCAGTGATACTTGGCACGATAACGCGCTTCCTCTCGATAAATTGTGTCCAATCCACGCACACGTTGAACCACTCGCGTAATCATCTGGTGCGTTTTGAACTTTGCAGCCTGTATCCGGGGATTTCTCTCATAGTGGTCCCGTATATACAAGGCATCCGCATTTAACAGACTCCGGCTGTAGGGCCCTCCGATTAAAAAGGGCGGCATATTACCGCCCTCCTTCCGCAGCTGGGGGGCGCTCATTGTCCAGGACCAACTTTGATAATCCCACTCATGGGTATCATAGGGCAGCTGCTGAAAATTATAGAAGTTCTTCCTGTGGCGTTCTTCAGCCATGCAAAAAGGAAGATACCTGACATTTACCTCGATGCCGGCGCTCTCCAGAATATCCATGGCGCCGGTAAGTTGATCGCGCACTTCTGTATAGCGTGAAACAGTATCGGCACAACGCCTACCGGCTTCCTGGTCTCCAAACGGATTAAACGCTATATAATTGGCAGCATATGCTCCGTAATCAACCGCATACCGAGCCACTTCCCGAAGAAGAGGAACCACAGGCTTGGACATGGTGCAGTTGATTCTGAATGGAAAGTTCAACACGCGCATCCGCTCCAAAGCCGCCAGTATTTTTTCATGCGCGCCTTTTACCCCGACTACCTCATCATGGATGTCGCCAATGCCGTGAAGGCTTACCAAAAAATCCCGCAATCCCGCATCTCGATACGCTTCAATGACTCCCGATTTGGCAGGCACAAGTCCATTCGTAATCAGTGTCGGGATAAGTCCAATGTCCCTGCAGTAACGCACCAGTTCTAATATGGAAGGATATATGGTTGGCTCCCCGCCCTGTATGTCGATTGATGTGTTACCGAAAAAATGTCGCAGTGTGTAACAAATATGTTTCGCTTTTTCAAGTGACATAAACGCATGTTCCGGATGCTTATGATCTGTAATGCGATTTATGAAGTAACAAAAATAACACCGTTGATTGCATGTTTGACCAAGCCACATTACGCCACGTCTCGTCAGAACGCGTCTCCTCGTTTTTGTGTACATCTCTTTGTGCATGACTCTACTTTAAATATTCCCTTATTAGAGTTCAAACCCGGGCAGTAACCTGATCGTACCAGAAAAATAAAGATGTCGGCCGGCCGGCAGGTGGAAACACCCTTTTTCTGAAGTGCGCAAAGCCTGGAGCACCCTTCCCTGCTCCTGATATCCGGTATTAATGGCCGTCATACGCACCTCAGGACAATCATCGCTGACGCGCATTTCCACTGCAGGCATATCACTACCGCCGGCGTATATGACTTTTCCCGGCTCATAAATCCGGTTACAGTGAATCCAATCATTCATGCCGGCAGTATATTCACCATAACTTCCCTGTTCGTGATCCGTTTTCCACCGCGTATAGGAAGCTGGTAATATAATACTCGTTTGCATTTCCTGCAGGTCCATTTCCGTTTCGCTCTGCATCCATATTCGCAATAGAAGTACCCCATTTTCTATCCCCACCTCCCATTCCTGAGAGAAGGGAAAACGTCTGGACTCTCCCTTTTGCAAAATACCATCAGCATTGCGAATGAATTTTCCCCAATGCAAATTCATGCTGTCATTCCAGAGACCGCCTATCAAAACGGATGTATAAAGATGATGCAGCCAGGTGATGCAAACACCTTTCCAGTTGATAATGACCTTTCCTCGGTCCAGAGAGAGCGACAAGTCCCCATCTCTGATCATCTTTTTTGCCGCCATGTGTTCTGCGACCTGATCTTCAAGAATGTTTAGGGCAACACACGTTTCGACTAATTCGTGATTCCCTTTTTGAAAAATACAATCCTTCTCCGGATATCGGGCTTGGGCACACAAGACCCGGCTGCAGGATAAATAATCTGAACTCATCCAATACAGGCGAAAGCGTTCGTATTCTGATTCCACATGAAACATGGCCGGCGGCAATCCGGAACCCGGTTCAGGAAGGCAGGCCGTTTCCGAGATATCCGCGCTTCCGGAAACAACGACACGCCATGCAGTATCACTGGGTATGATTTCAGGAAACTCACCCGATTGGCCGTCATACATCCATTGGTTATAGGCCATGGGCATAAAAAACCGAATAGTAATCTCCTCAATAGCCATTTCACGCTCAGCTTCAATAGCGACCCGCCACGACAAGGTATCCTTGTCAATACGCATATCCCACCGCAAAAGGACAGGCATACGTAACATTCGGCCAACAGCCTTACACCCGGAACTGTCGCCCTCCTCAATATCCCATTCCGCATCCGTACTGGATTGTATTTGCCCCAGCGAGATAAATTCTATCTGAAATCCCGCGGGCGCGCTTACTTCTTCCTGGTCATGGAAAAGCGAAATTCGCCCGTCGCAAAACACCGCTTCTGTGCGGCCCGCCGCAAACGTGTGTATCCCTTTCTCGCGCCCCACCTGGCGCAGATAATAGGTGATGGTCTTTTGCGCCGTATCACGCTGAACCATACGCCCCTTGTCCAACAATATGATCCTTTCACACAAGGTGTTGACGATCCCCAAGTCATGGGACACGAATACGATCGTCTTGCCCTGTTCCCGAAGTTCCCCTATCTTGGCGCGGCATTTTCGCTGAAACTCCGCGTCTCCAACAGCCAATACCTCATCAGCGATAAAAATATCCGGATTAACAAAGGCCGCCACGGAGAATCCGATACGCACATACATCCCGCTGCTGTAGGTTTCCACCGGCTGTTCCATAAACTCGCTGATGCCCGAAAAACGCACAATTTCATCGTAAACCGCGTCCACCTGTGCCTGGCGCATGCCTAAAAGTCCCGCATTCAGGTAGATGTTTTCGCGGCCCGTAAGCACCGGGTTGAACCCGGCCCCCAATTCGAGCAGCGATGCCACCCTTCCATAAACCTGCACCATGCCTTCAGAAGGCACTGTAACCCCCGCAATAATACTGAGCAGCGTGCTTTTCCCCGAGCCGTTCTTGCCTATAATACCCAGGGATTCTCCCTGCGCCACGGCGAGTGAAATATCATGTAATGCAGTAAATTTTCCCTCTTTACGCCCCTTTATCCAGTCGCCCAACCCGCCTTTGCCCCGCAGGTCGCGCGAACCCCGTCGGGCTGGGAAACGCTTGGTTACATGGTCTAGTTTAATGATTTCGTTCATGATACCTTGCATTAACGGGCGCGTTTATTGGAATACGCCACCAGTTGTCAATTGCCTGTATCTTGGGCGTATACCTTGTTGACCTCGTTTACATTGGAGAGCAAAATAGTAGCATTATTCCGTGACAAGAGCCAAACATTACCAAGAGATATACATGCCGCATAATATGATATCAAGGCTGGAAATTTTTGGGAAGATCAATTCACGCAAGACGGTGATGCTGCTGAATATTCCCGCATACATTTTTCCAAGGGCCCTATTTTGTGATCGCGAAGAAAGGAGATGGTATCCGGTACCTGAAAAAACGGCAGGAAACGAAGATCCTCCACATCCTTGACACGATAGAATCCTTTAAATGCATCTTTGTAGGATTCCGGAAAAGATATGCCCAAAAACCTGCTGCGCTGCCAGATTGGTTGTTCTTCAAAAGGAATTTTCGGTTCAACCTGCTTATGCCATTGAGGAAACTTAAGAGTACCAAGAAAATCCTCGAATAACTGTGCGTCATATATCGTTGTTGTTTCGTACACAGGGAAGAAAAGGGTTACGTGGCCATTTTTATTGTCATCCACCCCCAAAATGGTGAGCCGTTGGGTAAAATCATTAAAGACCCGTTTTTGATCGTATTCAATAACGATGGGTATGTCCTGTCCCTTCGTTTCAAAAACGGCCGCAGCGTATAACCACGCTGTCTCTCCGGACGCCATCGATACAGCACTATCCAATCCGGCGGACCGAACGTCCGGCATTACGTGAATTCTACCGTCCAGTCGTTTAGACTCAGTGTCTAGTTCCTCAAATTCTAACGCCGAGAGTTTTTCTGCCAGTTCCTGGACAGAAATTCGCTGCCAGGCGCGCGCAGTCGCAAGTGGCAACAAAAGAACGAGTAACAGGATACCAATCAGGGCGAGTGTATGAACCACCGGCTTTCTTCTCTGCCACGGCCATTCTTTGCTTACCTCGGCTGGGAAGTCTCCTCTCTTCCTTTTCCCGGCAGTGGAAGTATGATAAATCCATCGTCCAACCCTTTCCAAACAGAATAGCATTCCTCCATAGGGAATAAAAAGCAGATAAGCCGTAAGTCGATATTCATAGTTAATACTCGGATATCCGCTAAACCATAGCAGCATGCCCGTAAGCAGTAGAGCACGTTTGAAATGGCGAACACAGATGAGGAGCACAGTTGCCACCACAAAAAGCAATCCCGTGTAACGAAGCCAGATAGCGACGAAGTGGTGGAATTGATACAAGCCTTTAAAAAAACCGGGCAAACCATGCTCAAGCCACGATCGCTCCTGCAGCACCTTGGCAGGCATTGAGTAGAGCGAAACAACAGCGCGCCACGCCCTGTTTATTATATCCGCTGGAAAGGTAAGCAATACCTCCCGCATTAATTGACGCTGAAATCTGACATAAGCCGCGCCGGTATAATACAATCCCGGGTTTATAATAAAAGGTGCATCAGAGTCGCCATGAACACGACGATATTCCGCTGTATGGGGATTATCCATTGGGTCTTTGAAACCCATGCGACGCGCGAACACATTTGCCTGTGCATAAAGGCCTGAATCCGACCACACCAAAAAGTTGTATGAGGCCCCAGCAAAATTTAACCGCGCCTCCACCTCATCGGAAAGCCCTTGAAAAAAACCATGCACAGAAGCCTGATTGCCCTCAAGGGCCGCCCCCTTGAATACTGGGCGTGCCAAAGGGATAAAAATCAAAAGAAATATGATAATTGAAGCGAAACGGGTTTTCCAGAGATACTTTCCATCCTTGTTTTGTGCGACAATAAAGACCGCAACGGCCCAGGGCAAACAGACCAGCATATCCTGGCGGAAACCCATTCCCACCCCCATCAAAACACCCATCAGGGCCCCCATGCACAAAAGGCTTCGATTAGAGAAATTGTGAATCACAAGCCGTATCAGCAGACACAAGACTAGAAGGATAAAAGGTGTCTTCGCAAAATCCCGAAGCATTATGCTGTTATGCAAAAATACCGGTGAAGAAATAATCAGTACTACCCCCAAGAAACTCAGCAGCCTGCCCAATCCATTACGAAACAAACAGTAAAGCGCGCCTGCTGAAAACGCATACCATACCGCAGCATATATAGAGAGTGTATTCAGAGATATGCCCAACAATCGCCAAAACCACCCTATGGTATAGAGATAATAAATATGGGTTAGCTCAATAGGCGTGCTTATCGGAGATACTTTAATGTCAAACGGGATATTCGAAGGAACAAACGATTTCGTCCTGCCACCGACAAAATCCCTCAGACCTGGTATGGTATCCGGCTCCCAAACCCCTAATCCATTTCCTGCCGCAAAATACACTGCGGGCCCCAGCATTGCCATTGTGTTGGGACTGGCATAATCTATCGGATATTCGAGTGAACCGTGATATATGCGACACAAGAAATAGCCTGTGGCACATGACAAAACAATCAAAAATATATCAAGTGGCATGCCCCGTAAGACCAAAGATGACTTCCGGATGTTATTCACTCCCAGCGATTGATTATTCATGGAAGACTAGCATTTCATCCGCTTTTCAGATTCCAAAAGCAACCTTCATATAAGGATCGCCGTTTCTCTTCGTGTATTCTATCACAGAGGTTTTGCATAACTTCTACCCACCAACGGCGATATTATGCAATCTGCCGTCACACATTCTATTTACCTGACACCTGGATGCACATATATCTCTTCTGTGTCTTTCCGGCGGCTCATTCACTCACCCCATCTAGGCGCTTGTTGTTACCTGGAAATATGTTTTTGTCTTTTTCTACACCCAATCGCACGCAAGGTCTTGCACATTCCCCAAAAGCTCGCGACATTGGCCAGATATATGCCGGGAGTGTATAAAAAAACCCAGGGCGACTGGGGAATCCATTGCATGAGTATATAAATTGTCTTAAGGAAAGTAAGCGGCAGAAACAGAATGACCGCTTGGAATATGTTTTTAGGATAGAGCCAAGACCTGGGCGCGTCCGGATGCCTAGCCCGCACTTTTGGCGTGTACTGGCCAAACCTGTAGTAATGGTCCCAAACCCCCCCGACTGTATTGCGATCATAATGCCCTACAGGAGCGCCGGGCACATAAATTAGCGCCACCCCATGGGACAAGCAGCGGAACCCCCATTCAATGTCTTCGCTGATACGAAACTCTTCATCAAACATGCCAACGGCCGAAAATACACTTCTGTGCATGCTCGTATTATTCATGGGGACATGCCTGTCCCTTATCAGGCAAGCCTTCTTCATACAAGATCCCAGCCAGTTTGCATAGGTATCCACCCGACCAATATAAGATTCTGAAATACCGTATACCTCGCTGTGAAAAACATACGAGGTTTTATTTTTCTTCCGTGCCATGTCCTCGGCACGCCGATATAACCTCATATGTTTTTCATACCAATCGGGGTCAGCAACACAAGCATCGCTGTCGATAAACACCACTAACTCGCCACTTGAAGATGCTATACCGGTGTTTCTTGCGGCCGCTATTCCACGCTGGTCGTGATGCCGTATTAATAGGACGGGAAAGGGATAATTTGAAACGATCAATGACTCCGAAACAGGCGGACAGGAACCGTCATCTACGACTACAAGTTCAAAATCATTTCTGTTCTGGACCTTCAACTGCGCCAAGAGTTTAAGAAGATCATCCGTCCTATTGTAAACAGGGATAATAATGGACGCATTTTTGGATTGCGCTTTTCTTGAATGTTCGCCGCCGCTGTCAACGCCAGCACGCATCGCGGGCACCTCTCCTTCTCTCTTTTCAAAACGACCCACAGACAAAACCTTCAGTTAAAAGAACCGACATTATTGGAGTATCAGAAGTTTCAGAGCACCCGTTACCTTGGATTTGAATTCATGAAAAGAACGGAGACCTACGATGCTTCGCATAATATAGGAGAGTCTGAAATAGAACCGCCGATAGGATTCCCTGTGAAGCCGAACCAGTTCCTCTTCAGAAAGGAATTCCGTCCAGTGTTCGACTCTGAAATCACGTGTAGGATTTTTTGCCCATTCGCTCCAACGGTTAAGCTCCACCAATCCCTTTTCAACCGCCTGCGAATATATCTCGGTATGTGGATACAAGTTCATGATGCCGATCTGGGCGTAATCCGGCCGCAGTGATATCAAGAAATCTATGTTCTCCCGCACGTCATCCACGGATTTTTCATGGGGTAATCCGATCATGAAATCGGCGACAGTTTTAATACCAAGTTCCCGACACCATTGGAAGGCCTGCCGGATTTGAGCAATGGAGCATCCTTTGTTAAGAAGCCGAAGCCCCTCGTCTGATCCCGTTTCAACACCAAAAAAAATCAACCGCAACCCAAGACTCTTTGCCAAAGCCAGTGACTCACGGGTCACGCCGGTTACACGTCCACGAAAATCCCATACAACAGACAGATTCCTTTCCTTCAAAGCCAGGCAAAATTCCTCTAAACGACGTGAAGTAATATTGAAAAGGTCGTCATAAAAATGAAATTCCCTGTACCCCATGCGCCTGCATTCCTCTATTTCATCCATCACAAGCCCCAGATTTCTGGGACGGTATTGCTTGCATGGCACATTGCAAAAAGTGCATTTGCAGGGGCATCCCCTGCTGGTAATCATGGTGGCAAGCCGAGCATCCATGCCGACCACACTGTGATAGTTAATATGCGCAACGTGGTGTCTGTCGGGTGGAGGCAGTATATCAATATCTTCTATATACGCAGGGGGCACCGGCATGGATCCACGGAATCGTGGATCCCGCACGTTGAGCCGCGCATGCGCCTCAATCGTATCCCGGGTATACACTCCGGCTATTCCGGTAATCTCCTTTCCAGTTGCTATGTTTTCAATCAACGAAGCAAATGCCTGCTCCCCTTCTCCCACGACTATCGAGTCGAATTCGTCAAGTTTTGCCGCTTCAAGCGGGAAATCCGTAGCATGATGCCCCCCAAGACACAAATGCGCGCCCGGTACTACATCGCGTGCAGCTTCGGCCACCTTTATCGCATCCATCAGGGAAATGGTAAAACTTGTCACTCCGATAATATCCGGGGCAATTTCCGCCAACCGTTCCGGCAAATCTGCATGGGATATTTTTTCCGCCACACAATCCAGAAAATAAAAATGGTGATCCGGCAGATATTTCTCAGCGTAGGACAGCACATACAGCGCTCCCAAAGGAGGAAACTTGCCAAAGTCATCCACTTCAAGAAACCCCTTGCCTTTGGAGTCTTGAAACTCGGCAACTACATTTTCACCCGGCGGGTTAATAAGTAAGATATTCATAATGCCTTCAAATATAAACCGAAATTGCCTGCACCCCGAAATAATAGCAAGTATCCGCGGCTTTTCACACAGGAGTTGCCGTTCATTGGGCACTTTTTGCCGGCTTTTTCCCTTGTTTTTCCGGGTTTTCCCAATAATAGAACAGGCCCTTGTCACTTCCGCCGCCACAAACCATGTCTGGTATAGCGGGCAATATGTACGCCTCTGTCTGATGCAAAACTATTGAAATTTATTATAGCACAATCTTCAAGGCCTATTTTTTCAAGGCCTATTTTTCATAAATTGCATCCCCTTGAAACAGCGTGTTAAAATACATTTCACTCTATCCAGGCTTGTTATTTATGATCATTTCATCTGCTCCGAGACAGGTTGGTTGTCATCTCCGAATGGTATGTGTTAGGTGGTATATTTAAATTACCCTCTGTCAAACAGTGGGTTAAAACCCTCTCGTATCGTTTCACAAGCAAATATTTAACAACAGCGGGCTTACCTGCCACCTGCCGGATAAAGCAAATATGTGCCATAAACCGAGCAGAGGAGAGGAGAGGAACTATAAGCGGCTTCGCCTGTACAAATTCCTGCTGCAATTTATCTTTTTCTTTTCGGATACTATCAAGATGAAGATTTTCTTTTTAAATCCGCCGCATGAACTGCCGATAATGCGCCGTTACATGTGCAGTTATTACTCTCCTGAGTATATGTTGCCTCCCTATGATCTGCTTTCCCTGGCGACCTGCGTGCGAGAATGGAATCAAGTCAACGTGAAGGTTCTCGATGCAATCGCGGAAAGGGCAGATTTGCACACTGTTATAGAACGCATTGACACTTATGAACCTGACCTGATCGTTGTCTTGATGGGCATAAAAGTATTTGGCGATGATCTGGACTGTGTATCAAAGATTAAAGAACATTTCCACAAAATACCGCTAGCAGTGTTCGGCTATTATCCCACCGGATTTCCCGATGAGTTGCTAAAAAAAACCGCCATAGATCTCGTATTGCGCCGTGAGCCCGAGCTGCCGTTGTCGCAATATCTTGAGGCAATCAAAAACGGGACACCCGTGGACACAATCCCTGGTTTGGCTGGTCGCAGAAGCGATGGCAGCCTTTTTAACAACCCTGAAGAACGCATTGAAAACACTGATGACCTCCCGTTTCCCGACCCCTCCCTAGTGGACATATCCCACTATGAAGAAGCCTTTCTGGGCGGTCCGTGCGCGGCGATTCTGTCCATACGCGGATGTCCGTTTTCCTGCAACTATTGCACCACGACCTACGGTCGCTTTGTGTCCTATCGCTCTCCTGAAAGTGTGGTCGCTGAAATACATTACCTGAAAGAAAAGGGCATTAAAATCGTCCGTTTCCTCGACGATATCTTCACCTGCGACAAGTCCCGTGTAATCTCCATATGCAAGTTGCTTATCAAAAAGAATCTTGACATTCCATGGACTTGTCTTTCGAGAATCGACACAATCGACGCAGAGATGCTCGATTGGATGTTCAAGGCAGGTTGTAAGCGAATCATGATCGGCATTGAAAGTTACTCACAAAACGTTCTTAACAAGTTAAACAAGGGTATATCGCCGGAAATCATCAACCCGCAGCTCAAACTAATTCAGCATTCCGGGATAGAAACACTCGCTTTTTTCATGGTTGGCGCCCCTTTTGAAACAGAAGACGACTTCAAAATTACGATTAAAGGCGCTCTTGATTCCCCCTTGGATTTCATTACCGTGAACACACTGGAACCGTTTGCTACCACGCCCTATTTTGAGCAGATATCTGAAGACATCGATTTCAGCCTAATCCCATTCCGATGTGCTTACAAGAACCTTGACATTTACCATATTGCGAATAAACGGAGGCAACGTCTGTACCGGTATTTTTATCTGCGTCCTCGGGTTCTTTTCACGCATCTAGTAACATTCATCAAAAACCCGCGCAGAACGCTCAAACTGCTTGCAACCTTTCTATTGTCTTCCAAGCCTAAACTTCCGGCCACCCCTGCAGCAAAGTAATCCCAACACACATCCTGCTGTCAACCTTCAAAAAGGTACCCCTCTTTACACAGGGCACCTATTACGGATGAACTAGTTTCTAGGACGGTTAGTTTTTGATCGCAAGAGCATCTCCCCCTGGTAACTCCGGGAAAGGCGCATGCGGTTCCACTTGATACCAGTAGGCCACGGACGCCAGGTCATCCTGCAGGGGAAGATAGCGGCCTTCACTTTGCCATCCCAGACTTTGAATGGTCACGCGCATGTCCTGCTTGAAACACACTGGATCCGTTATATGCCACCGGTATTGTCCAAATCTCCGTTGAACGCCTTCAAAAGGAATGTGATGGAATCCGGTATAGGGGCTGCTGAAATTTTCGTATGTATATTTGTCGCCATCCTCCTTTTCATTATATCCGTAGGAGCCGCAGAAGTAATCCTCCTCCCCGGTACCGCAGATGGTGGGGAATTCTGTATCGCCGTCGATAAAAAACTTGATTTCACCTTCTCCCCACCAGCCCGGGCTGTTGGCGCCGTGCGCGAGATAGGTGCCCACATAGTGCCCCCGGCCCTTTATGCCGTCCACGATGGTATACACTGACTTTTCCGGCAGTGGATTGACTCTTCGGAACTGAGCATGAAAATAGGGGGCGTCTTCCGGCACGGATTCAAGGGTATAATCTATTTGATAGAAGGCCCGCGCCTTTTTCTCGCCCATATTTTCCATGGTAATTTTGAATCCCTTACGAAACGGCATCTGCCAGTAACAGTTGAATCCACTACGCGGATTCACACAGACCGCCAGCGATGTAATGCGTGGTTCCTTGCCCATTCCCCATCCCGCGGCGAAGAAGTCGCCCACGGGCACTTCCACGGAAGGGGATATCTCATCATCCCAGTAAAAGCGTAAAATCGTTGTTCGGTATTCGCCAGTGGGCGTTATCCATATATGATTAATATGCCCCATACCCGTTGTCTCGCCCAGTACAACTGTGGCACCAGGCTCGATGTTGACGTAGGGATTGACCTTCCATCCCTGCCCCAATTCCCGAGCCGCGTGCGCGGCGGTACCCTCTTCCAAGGTAGCCATGCCTCCCTTGCCCTTTTCCCCGGTGAAGTTTTCCGGGCTGATGGAACGGGTGTCGGCATCCTTGAGCGCGCAAAGACCTTCCATGGGATTTGCCATAACATCCATGGCAGACAGGCCGCAAAACACCATGAGCAGATAGGGGAACACATGTTTTGTCATCATACTATGAATCGCTCCTGTTGGTTCTATTCTCTTATCAAATTAACGATGGGCAACAACCTGCATACACACTCGCTTCGAGCATGACGCTCCGATCGTTCATTTACTCACTGACAACCAGATCCTTTGCGGCTGGAAGCGCAGGAAAAGGATTATGAGGTTCCATCTGATACCAGTACGCCACGGACGCGAGATCATCCTGCAACGGCAAGTAACGCCCTTCACTTTGCCAGCCAAGGCTCTGTATGGTCACGCGCAGATCCTCCTTGAACCTGACCGGGTCGGCAATATGCCATCGGTACTGACCTACCCGGCGTTGCACGCCTTCATAGGGCACATGATAAAAACCCGTATAGGGGCTGCTGAAGCCTTCATAACTATATCGTTCCCCCTCTTTCTTTTCGTTATAGCAGTAGGATCCGCAAAAATAATCCTCTTCGCCCGTACCGCATATGGTGGGAAAGGTCGTGTCGCCGTCGATAAAGAACTTGATTTCTCCTTCCCCCCACCATCCCGGGCTGTTCGCACCACGGGCCAGATAGGTTCCCGCATAATGGCCGTTCCCTCGAATGCCGTCCACGATCGTGTAGTCCACCTTATCCGGCAGGGGATTTACACGCCTGAACTGGGCATGGAAATAGGGGGCATAATCGGCCACTGTCTCAAGGGAATAGTCTATCTGGTAATAAACAGTGGCCCGCTTTTCGCCCAGATTCTCCATGGTGATTTTGAATCCCTTCCGGAACGGCATCTGCCAGTAACTGTTAAATCCGCTGCGGGGATTCACGCAAACCGCCAGGGAAGAAATGCGCGGCTCATTACCCATGCCCCACCCGGCTGCGAAGAAATCACCGACCGGCACCTCCACCGAGGGAACATCCTCGCCATCCCAATAAAAACGGAATATCATGAGCCTGTAATCCCCCACAGGCGTCATCCAGATGTGGTTAATCACTCCCATCCCCGTTGTTTCACCCAGCGTAAATGTGGCGCCCGGTTCTATGTGAACATAAGGGTTAACCTTCCAGCCCACACCCAGTTCTCGCGCAGCACGGGCTGCGGTTCCTGTTTCCAGGGTGGCCATCCCGCCCTTCCCCTTCTCGCCGGTGAAATTCTCCGGGCTGATGGAGCGCGTATCGGCATCCTTCAGCCGGCACAGATCGGACATGGGATTACTCACCGCGAATGCCTGAGATACACTGGCAATCGCCCAGACCATAGAAAGTAATAGCGTTTGGGGTTTCATTGCATCTACGCTCCTTATGATGTTTCATTGTCAGATACATGTTATAACCTCTTTCCACTTCACAATTCTGAAGAACCTTAATATTACCGTTTTTTTGCTCCATCCTGCCAGTTTATTAACAGGCGGATAGTATTTCATCGGAAACATTCCTAAAAATGCGTTGACTCCGTTGTATTACTGCACGATTCCAGAAGATACCTCTTATAATCCCTTCAGAAAAACATAGTGTCCACGGTTTTCTGGTACCAGGCGCAACCCCACGCCTTGTCTCCCAGACTTGCCGGCGCGAAGAATCTGGCCTTGTTTGACATCCGCGTTTGTCGGTTCCTGCCCTAGTATGCCACAATAAGCATAGTTTAAAAGGCCTTTCTCACGGATCGGTTTAACCTCTAGAAATCCTGTTGTTATCAGGACAAGGAATTCATCATGATGCTTGCTTCTTTTTTGCTTCTTTTTTCAGCGGCCGCTTCCGTGCCGGCAAACGACATTAATACAGTAACCGCACTCTTCCAAAACCCAGCCCCGGAATATACTTCCGGACCGTTGTGGGTTTGGAATGATATGTTAACACCTGAACAGGTGGTGGAATCGCTGGACGTGCTTGCCCGACAGCATATCCGCCAGGTATGGGTCCATCCGCGCCCCGGCTTGATGACGCCCTACCTGTCGGACACGTGGTTCGGCTTATGGGAGGCGACCCTGGCCGCGGCAAAGGAGCGGGGCATGCTGGTCTGGATCTATGACGAGAATTCCTATCCTTCCGGCTTTGCGGGCGGCAATGTGCCTGAGATAATGCAAGAATCCCGTGGACTCGGCCTGACACTACGCCAGGAAGACAAGGTCAAAATGCCCCACAAGGACATCCTTGCCGTTTACAAGAAAACTGAAACGGGCTATCAGGATGTGACCAGGGAACTTTCGGATGCCGACGCGGTGGCGGAAGGCGATTTCCTCATCGCCCGCGTGGAGCAAGCCGCCCCGTCCCCCTGGTTCGGCGGGAAGACATACGTCGACCTGCTGCGCCCCGGTGTCACGGAAACTTTCCTCGCGATTACCCTGGACGCTTATAAAGACCGGTTCGGCCCCGCCCTGGGAAGCCTTATTCCCGGTTCGTTCACCGACGAGCCCCACCTCAAACCCTGCGGCGATATTCACTGGACGCCGGACCTGCCTGAACAGTATCGGCAGCGCTGGAATGAGGAATTTCTTGCCGGGCTGCCCCATCTGCGCGACGATTCCGAGGCAGGCCGGCGTTTTCGTCATCATTACCTGTACACCCTGAATGAGTTGTTCGTGGAGCGCTGGGCAAAACCGTATTATGAGTATTGCGCCCGCAACAACCTTGATTTCACAGGCCATTACTGGGAGCACGAATGGCCGAACTGCGCTTCCGTTCCCGATAATATGTCCATGAGTTTCTGGCAGCAACGCCCAGGCATAGACACCCTATTCAACCAATACTCTGAAGGACCCCATGCCCAATTCGGCAATGTCCGGGCCGTCATCGAACTGGCCAGTGTCGCGCGCCAGGGCGGCCACACACGCACCCTCTGCGAGGCATACGGAGGAAGCAGCGCGGAGATGCGCTTTGAAGATTATAAGCGTATTGGCGACTGGCTGCTGGCTTTGGGCGTTAACACCCTGAACGAGCATCTTTCCATGATTTCCCTGCGCGGGGCGCGCAAACGCGACTACCCGCCGACATTTTCCCAGCACTCCCCCTGGATGGAATCCTATCATGTGCTGGTGGATTATTTTGCACGGATATCTTCCGCACTCTCACAAGGCCGGCAAATCAACCGCTGCGTAGTACTGGAACCGACCACCTCGGCATGGATGCATCACTTTACAGATACGGGAAGGCTGAACGCGATCGGGGAGGGTTTCCAGACCCTTGTAACCATGCTGGCCAAAGAACAACTTGCCTTTGACCTGGGAAGCGAAGCCATTATAAAGTCGCACGGCGCTATTGCGGAGTTGGAGGGGAAACCCGCCCTCCAGGTAGGCGAATGCCTGTACACAGTGGTTGTTATTCCGGCGGAGATGGAAAATATAAACAGTCCCGTTGCCAGCCTGCTCCAGGAATTTCTGGACAAAGGCGGCATAGTATTTTCCTGCGCCGGCCCTGACCTGCCTTCCTGTCTTGACGGCGGCCCCAGCGGAATATGCGCATCTCTGAGAAGCCACGCCAATTGGCAACTCGTACCCGCCAATGAGTTGACAGGACAGGTTCTCTCTCATTGTAATCCATCCCTGCGCATTGTACCTGACCCTGAAAACAAGGGCATACTCTACCATCACAGGCGCCAACTGGAAGACGGTGATATTCTTTTTATCATCAACACCAGTAATGAAAACATAGCCTCCGGGAAGGTGATGGCTGTCGGCACGGGCGGCATTCGCAAGGCCGATCCTGAAACCGGCCACATCTGGAGTTACCCCTCCGTGGAAACTCCGGAAGCAGGGCGTGAAGTATCCTTCAGCCTGCCACCGTGCGGAAGCCTGTTGCTGTTTATCGACAAGACCGCCGTACCCGCCGAAGCGCCCATTGAGGCCTCCTTCGACCGAGTTGCCATTCCCTTATCAGCAATAACCGCCCGCCGCCTGGATGACAATAACCTGATACTGGATTACGTGGATGTGACGGCCGGTAGTGAAAGCGCCTCCGGCGTTTTCTGGAAAAAGGCCGCGGAAATCACCTTCAAACAAAACGGTCTGCGCGGCAATATTTGGGACCACTGCGTACAGTTCCGGGATGAACTGCTCCGGACCGAATTCACGGATGAAAGCGGTTTCGAAGCCGTTTATCACTTTACCCTTGAAGAGGCCGTACCTGAAAGACTCTTTGCCGTCATTGAGCGGCCGGACCTGTACACCGTCACCTGCAACGGCGTTCCGGTGACAGAGGCATCCGATGAAAGATGGCTTGACGGCACCTTCCCCAGAATCGATATTGCCAAAGTGGCCCAAATCGGAGAGAATGCGCTAACTATCAAAGCCCGGCCCATGAGCATATTCCATGAAATTGAGGCCGCGCACATCCTGGGCGATTTTTCGCTTAAGGCAACGGAAAAGGGCTTCGTAATCATACCGCCGTCGCCTTTTGCCCCCGGCGCTTGGAAAACGCAGGGACTCCCGCTGTATGGGCACCGTGTGGCGTATACGTCAACGCTGGATATCACACAGCCTTCCGGAAGATATGTGCTCACCCTGCCGTCCTGGCGAGGTGTTGTTGCCCGGGTCCTGGTAAACGGGAATGAAGCCGGACATATTTTTACACCTCCCATGGAATGCGACATTACGGACCAGGTACAAGCGGGCGCCAATGTCGTAGAAGTGATCGTGTGCGGCTCCCTTCGCAATACGCTCGGACCGCATTTCGGGGAAGGAAGCGTCGGCCTGACCCATCCGGGTTCCTGGAATAACGCTCCCGAAGCCGGACCACCGCCGGGAGGGGATTACTTCTCCCTTGAGTACGGATTAATGGCTCCTTTTGAGGTTTATCACCATTAACCGGATCTACAGATGTGAATCAAACCAGGTACGCGACAAGACCAATGTGAAGTAGACAGGGCTTATCTGTAAAATCCGAACTCATAAGCCGCGTCATACAGGGCGACGATATTCTCCGGCGGCACGCCGGCCTGAATATTGTGCACATTGTTGAACACATATCCTCCGCCGGGTTTTAAGGCCTGCAGGTTTTCGCGCACCGCCTGCCTGACATCTTCCGGCGAGCCAACGGGCAAAATGTGCTGGGCGTCAATAGCGCCGCCCCAAAAGGATAAGCGGTCGCCGTACTCCCGCTTCAGAACTGCGGGGTCCATGTCTGCGGCGCTTATCTGCACCGGATTCAGAATGTCTATCCCGTTGTCCAGCAGATCGGGTATATAGCCCGCACACGCACCACAGGTGTGATACCAGATTTTCGCCTGTGTGCGCCCCTTGATATACTGGACGAGACGCTTTTGCCTGGGCTTTACAATAGTCCGGTAGGTATCCGGATTAAACAATGGACCTCCCTGCCCCGCCAGATCATCGCCTATCATGATCACATCCACCACATCCCCCACCTCGTCCAGAAAAACACGGAACCAATCCAGCCAGAACTGCAGGGTCTGATCGAGCAGAGCCTCGCAAAATTCCGGGTTCATCATCATGTCCATGTACCAGTTTTCCAGGCCGCGCATATACCAGCAGGTTTCATAGATAACCCCGGATATGCCGCTCACTACCGCGTAGGGGGTTTCCTTTTTTAAGAGCAAGGCCCTTTCCCGCAACCCCTGGAAACGTCCCGGATCATCTCCCTTCGGGAAAGGATAATCTTTGATATCGCTTATCGCCGCGCCCGCCAAAGGATGAAGGGTAATGTCCATGAAATACGGCTGGTCGTCAGGCATGGACCAGCGCACCCCGAATTCATCCACCAGGTCATGCCAGAGCCGTCCATCCCTGCGCTCCTGAACGATACCGCCCTTCCAATCCGATGCCGCCCCTGCGGCGATGTAGCGCGTGTCCACATGAAAGCGCCGCAACAGTTCCTCGCAGGGCTGGGCCAGCTGCTGTACCGCGTCCATGATGCGCATTTCGTCTTGCATACCGAGATGCCGGAGCAACTCCAGATAGGCGAACTTGTGGATTCCGGTCTGGTTGCCGCCCAGATCAATGGGAACACGGTCGGGCTCAGTATGATTCAAAGCGGCCAGCACGCGCTCTCGGGAAGTCATAGTTTCCTTGTTCATCTTCTGGTCCTTTCATTCCTGGGAACAACGCCTTTTTTCCATATCCCGGCTTGACACCTGCATCGTAATGCAAGCGGGCGGCAGGATTCCAATAGAACGCGCCGGGCCGCCATTGTGTTGTAGACGATAGCGACCCGGCGCCCATGCGATTCAATCGTGACATATCTTTGTCCGGCGTTGGATTCCGCCGTTTATCCGTTTACCCGCTGGAACTCGAGCATGAAGTCGCGCAGCGCGACCACCCCTTCCATGGGCATGGCATTGTAGATCGAGGCCCGGCAGCCGCCGACCGACCGGTGGCCTTTCAATCCGTCGAGTCCGGCAGCCGCGGCTTGCGAGAGGAACTGTTTTTCCTGTTCCTCCGTTCCCACCCGGAAAGTAACATTCATGATGGAACGGCTGTCGGGCAGGGCGTGACCTCGGTAGAAACCGCCGCTGGCGTCAACGGCGTCATAGAGCAGTTTCGCCTTATCCTTGTTAATGGCGTACATCTTCTCAAGGCCGCCGATTTCTTTCAGCAACCACCGGCTTACCAGGGAAATGATGTATATCGTGAATGTGGCAGGTGTATTGTATAGGGAATCATTTTCCACCATGTTTTTATAGTCCAGGAGCGGGGGCAGGTTTTCGGGTACCTGATCCAGCATATCTTTGCGAAGTATGACCACGGCGGTTCCCGACGGACCAATATTCTTCTGGGCGCCCGCGTAGAGCAGGGCATACTTGTTGATATCCGTGGGACGGCAGAGAAAGTCCGATGAGGCGTCGCAAAACAGCGGCTTACCGTTCACCTCCGGTTCAGAAGAAAACTGAATGCCCTGGATCGTTTCGTTGGACGTGAAATGGACGTAGGCGGCCTTCGGATCCAGGTCCAACTCGCTATTGGCGGGAACACGGACATAGTTTTCGTTCTTGCCGCTCCAGGCGGTTCTCACCGTGCCGCATCGAGCGGCCTCTTTCATGGCTTTTGAGGCCCAGGAACCGACGTTTATGTAGTCCGCCGTGCCGCCCTTCAAAAAATTCATGGCCAGCATGGAGAATTGCATGGTGGCGCCGCCCGGGGTAAACAACACGTGATATTCATCTGAGGCACCCAGCAGGGTTTTAAGATTGGATTTCGCTTCTTCAAGAATGCCCGCGAAGGCTTTTGAGCGATGGCTGATTTCCATTACGGACGCGCCCGCCCCGGGATAGCAAAGCAACTCAGCCTGTGCCTGTTCCAAAACGGGAAGCGGCAAGGTGGCGGGACCCGCAGAAAAATTGAATATTCGACTGTCTGACATAGGATTCTCCTTTTTTTGCCCCATACGGGACTTGGGATTGTATCGTTGTGAATCAGGCCCCACTCAAGAATTGCGATTTGCCGCAATCGTGTTCAGGGAATTGACTGGATGGAAAACGATGGGATTATACCTGTTTCTGGTCGCCAACGGAAAATTTTCACTCTGTCAAAGTGGAACGATACGAGTCTATTTGATACAATTGCGTTTCCCCGGAGAGGTGGCCGAGTGGTTGAAGGCGGCGGCCTCGAAAGCCGTTGTGCGGTTTTACCGTACCGTGGGTTCGAATCCCACCCTCTCCGCCATTCCCTCCCACAGGTATACCAGCAAATTCCTCTCCTTACGGACCATCATCTTTAAAAGATTTTGCGCGAATCCAATAACAAAGTCACCGGACCTTCATTAATCAGCATGACCTGCATGTGCGCCCCGAATATGCCGGTGGCGACGGGCAGTTTGAAGTACGTCCGCAGCCGGTTCAACACTGCTTCGTACAAGGGTACCGCTATTTCGGGTTTTGCCGCGGATACGAAGGAAGGGCGCCGGCCCCGCCGACAATCCCCGTGCAACGTGAATTGTGAAATGGCCAACACACTGCCCCCCACATCAAGGACCGAAAGATTCATCTTATAGTCGGCATCATTAAAAAACCTTGTGGTGGCTATTTTTTCTGCGATATAAATGGCATCTCGTTCCGCATCCCCTTCTTCAACACTGATCAATGCCACGAGCCCCCGGCCGATTTCACCAACGATACATTCTTCAACCATGACCGAAGCGGAAGAAACGCGTTGTAACACGGTCCTCATTTCTTAAAGTCCCTCCTGTAACGCCACATTTGTCTTTTCTTCAAGGAACGATGGTGAAACCCGAAAAAAGAGGATTTCGGACGCTTCACCGGATAAGGTCAGGCAGGCCATGTTTTCAGAATCCACATCAAAGTGGTACCCGTGATAGTTCATGTTCCCGCCACCGCCACAAAGGGTTTCTCCGTCTCTGCACTGTTCCCGCAGGAATCTAAACATGGGAACGTTCCCCGTAATTTTAAAGTAAGATTCCAGTGTGGTCCAGTAAGCCGTGAAGCATCTTGCCTGTTCCGGGGATCCATCCTGCATAGAACGTACTTTGCTGGTCCAGGCACGGGGGAATCCCCTTGAAAGAACATTCGGATAGTTTTCGGGATACCTTATTTTTTCGACATCCACACCACAGGGAAATGTCGACAGGGCAAGCAACGCACAGGTGTCCGAATGACTCTGGCTGAAATACACCGGGCAAAGCGTTACCGGTTGTACAAGTCGTGGTTTACCCCTATGCGAATAATGAAAAGAGATATCTTGAACCGGCACCCTGAAAATTACGCTGGTTACGTAGTACCGCAATGCCAATGAAACCAGTCGTTGACGATGGAATTTTTCTCCGCTATTCAGGAGACCGGAAAGTCGATCTTCGCTATTCAGTTTTTTCAACCATGTCATCTCAGGGAGTTGGCAATCCGGAATCTTGAGCGCAAATACAGAGGTTTTCCCACAGTCTGGGCCATACTCCTCATAGTCTCGCGCCCATGAAACCTGCGGGGCATGCCATGTTATTTCAGATAATTCCATTATTCTTTGCTTGTAGTTCTATTCCGGGTTTTCCCGAAAAAATATCAACCATTAAAAAACGTTCCCAAGCGCATCATAGCGCGCTTGGGAACATATTTCCAGCATACATTAAAAGTAGCGTCTGAAATCGTTTCGGCTTGCCCGGATCAAAGCATCCGTTACCGTCCGCTTGGTCCGCAATCATCGCAATAAGCCGATTAAAGCGACTCAGACATTCGGGATGATGGATTCGGGGATGGGACCATAAGGATAGACGTTATTCGCGTAGATCCTGTCCACAATGCCCTTCAAGTCTTCCGCCTTGAAACCGGCGATTTTTGCTTCGGCTGTCGCTTCGAAGAAATGACGCATGACGGTTTTACGGGAAACTTCCTTGCATTGTTCGATCACGTCATCCTTGATGAAGACGCCCAGGCCGCGCTTGGTGGTGAGAAGGCCCATAACGACCAGATCACGATACGCCTTCGAAACGGTGTTCATATTAATGCCGAGGCGTTCGGCCAGATCACGCGCGGGCGGCAACTGATCGTTGGGGATCAGGGTGCCTGATGCTATCCCGAAGCGGATCAGGTTTTCCAGCTGAATATACACGGAAATGTTGCTGTCTGGATTTATTGCTGATAATAAATCCAAAATTTCACTTCTTGAAATAAATTTTCCTCTTGGCATGTCCTTTTTCCTTCTGTTGGTGTTAGTGTGTGTCAGCGTACTATTTTGCGTCTACTTATATAAAACGACCTTGATAAATTATCAAAATCGCTTATATCATACTAATAACGGCACAAAAATGCAAGAATATTTTAACTTTCCATCTCTAATCTGCGCATATTCCGACTATCTTATGCAAATCAAAAACCTATTTTTAGTTTGTATTCATATTCTTCTAAAAGCATGCTGTACAGAAAGAAACAGAGTGACGCCACTCTGTCATCTGGGCATTTTGTAACAAAATGTGGTGATTTACCGATCACACAACCTTAGGTAACCTCGAATTAAAAATCAAAAAATCTTATTTCCCCCGCCCTTTACACTCACCATTGCGTTCATTGTACCATATAGGCGAGTCAGAATAGTAACTTTTTGTCTTTCTGTAAAGAAAGGGTAGTGATACCAAATATCAATAAGAAAGAAGAAATAAAATCACAACCCTTATAAGTAGTTGCAGATGCAACAATAAAATGATACTACTGCAAGGAAGGAAGTGACGACGTTCTGTTCAATTCGGAATTTAGAGGGGACGTGACCATGTGACCTGAGCACAGTAATTGCGGTCAGCGACAGCAGTACTGCCCGATAGTTCTCCGTAGGTACCTATGAACTCAAAACCCAATGCATACGCCACTGGAAATACGCGCGCAATGTCTGCAGTGTAATCTTTATCCATCGTTTTTGTTGACGCATTAAACCAATGCAGATAACCATACTGACGATGTTCAGGCAAAGCCTGGCTGGCGGCATCAAAATCCTTTTCGCGCACCATTCCGGTTAAGGTATATTCCCATACGGTCTTTGGATGCATACATTTTACATAGGCAAGATCCTGGATATTTTTAATCTGATGGTATCCCCTGTATAAGGCGTTAATGAAAGCGCCCTCCGGCATAAGTTGATAGGCACGATCCATGAGCGCCTGCGTAGCGACGATGATATCCAAAATATTCTCGTCCGTGTCCACGCCCAATGTGGACCGCGCCGCACGGGCACCCTCGGATGGATTTACGATAAAATCGCCCATCTCATAATTAATTCCAGCTATTTCGAAATTTTCAAGCATCCACTCCAGTCCATCCCGCCACCACTGCTGATTCAGGGGCAGGGAAGGATCCAGAACCTGCCTGACTTCCCGCCCGCCTCTTTCCTCATTGGCCCGGCTTGCGCGTTCCGGATATGTTTTCAAATACATATCCAGGTTAAACATGTGTTCCCCCTCGTAATAATAGCCGCCGTAAGAACATAAACCGACACCGGGAATAATGGCCACCCCTTTGTCCTTTGCGTACTTGCATAAATCGCGGGCCACCTGAACTCCTCCGTGGGCTTCCCGCAAAAAGCCCCATATAACGATACCCCAAATGCCGTTTTTCTCACAGTAATCGATAAGCCTGCGGAAACCTATTTCGAAAGATTCCGGCCGCTTGGGATAGGAAAAGTTCGTGTCAGACGCGGCCATGTTCAGTTGAATTCGGTCCGGCTCGTCATCCCAGGTCATCCGCGAATCCCAGCACCACAAGAGCACTTTCATAGGGGGGCGGGCCTCCTGTGCCGCCGAGGTATTTCCATGGGACACCATTGCGGCGCACGAACCCGCCGCCGCCAGAAAGGTTCTTCTGTCAATTAACATGTTATTTCCCTTGGTCATCCTGTAACGCAGCACTGTCAGAGTGTCATTTGGCTCGACAGTGTTTGTATTGCCAAGTTGCTTCGACTATTTTATATTTTTTAGTCTGTCACCAGAATGATACTATAAACTATCTGTTACATGTCTAAAGGAGACTTTTAAATGATTTCCATTTCGGGTATACGTTTCTGCCGTTTCGTTTTTTTTCTTTATGTAACGCTTGCGCCCTTATTCTTCGCGTTAAACGCTGCGGCCATTCCCGGCTCCGAGGAGTTACTGTGTATCTCTGAGGAGACCCGGCCGTGGGTATACTGGTTCTGGAAGAACGGAAACATAAGCAGTGAAGGCATCACCAGCGATTTGGAAGCGATGCACAAGGCGGGCATCGGCGGTATGATCGTCATGGAGGTATCCTTAAGCGTGCCAGGGGGACCGATTACCTTCTTCGGTGACGAATGGCGTTCTCTGTTCGCCTTCGCGGTGAAAGAAGCGGACCGCCTCGGATTGAAAGTAGTGATCAACAGCGCGCCCGGTTGGACGGGCAGCGGTGGCCCGTGGATTACACCAGAGCTTTCGATGAAAAAGGTGGTATCCTCGGAAACGCATGTTACCGGGCCAAAACACGTTGAGATTTCACTGGCCCAACCAGAAACACTGCTCGACTACTATCGGGATATAACGGTGCTTGCTTTTCCCGCTGTGAAAGGGAGCGCGCGCATCGAGGACATAGAAGAAAAGGCGCTTTATGTGCGCGGGCCCTTCTCATCCGCTCCCGGCATCCGCCCGCACTTTGAAAACCGGGCTGACTACCCTGCCATAGAAGTCGGAAACGCCATCGACCTTTCACGAACGCTGGAAATCAGTGATAAAATGGATGATTCTGGTACACTCATCTGGGACGTTCCTGAAGGCGACTGGACCCTCATGCGTTTCGGTTATACCACCACCGGTCAAACCAACCGGCCCGCACCGCTTCCGGGCTTGGAATGCGACAAACTGGACCGTAGGGCGCTGGAGTCCCATTTCAACGCCTACCTCCGCAAATTGGTGGAGGACTCCGCCCCTTATGCGGGGAAAACGCTTGCAGGCACCCACTTTGACAGTTGGGAAGTCGGCGGACAGAACTGGACCGACAATTTCCAGGAGGAGTTCCGCCGCCGCCGTGGTTATGCTTGTACTCCCTACCTGCCCGCTATGCGGGGCTATGTGGTCACATCCAGGGAAGTATCCGAGCGCTTTCTCTGGGATTTGCGGCAGACGGTCTCTGAAATGATCGCGGAATATCATGGGCGTCACATGCGCGATCTGGCTCACGCCTTGGGGCTTTCCCTGTCCATTGAACCTTATGATATGACCCCCTGTGACGACATGACCCTTGGAGCCGCCGCCGACCTTCCCATGTGCGAATTCTGGAGCAACACCTTTGACACTCGTTACAGCATGCGCGAAGCGGTTTCTGTTGCTCATGTCTACGGCCGCCCGGTCGTAGGCGCCGAGGCCTTCACCTCCGTAGATAAGTGGCTGATCCATCCGGGCGCCATCAAGCCCCTGGGTGACTGGGCTTTTTCCGAGGGCGTCAATAAATTGGTCATTCACCGCTATATCCATCAACCCTTTGCGCAGGCACGACCCGGCCTGAGCCTGGGGCCCCATGGTTTGCATTACGAACGGACCCAGACCTGGTGGGAATACACCCGCCCCTGGCACGAATACCTGGCGCGATGCCAGAACGCCTTGCGCAATACACCTGTGGCCGACCTGCTGTATCTAAGTCCGGAGGGCGCCCCGAACGTATTCCAGGGACCGGAACCGGCACCTGAAGGTTACAAGTACGATGCCTGCACGCCCGAAGCCCTTTTGAATATCATAGCGTGTGACAACGGTGTGCTTACGAACGGGAAGGGGGCGTGTTACCGGATGCTGGTTTTGCCGGATCGGGAAACCATGACTCCGGCATTACTCAGAAAGGTTGGCGACCTGGCCAAGGCGGGCGCGGTCATTACAGGCCCCCCACCCCTAAAGTCCCCCAGCCTGTCCAATTATCCGCACTGCGACCAGGAGGTACGCGACATGGCGGCTCGATTCTGGACCGGCGAGCGTCGTCCCGCCGAACGGCAGGCAAATACGGTAGGGACAGGCATGGTGTATTGGGGAGGGGCACTGAATACCGCAACAATGGCCGCGGAGACCGAAAACGCCCTAGCAGCGACCCATTGGATCTGGGGGCATGAGACTCCGGCGCTTGCCGCGCCTCCCGGCCGCCTGTATTTTCGACGAGTTGTACGCCTTGAGGCTACGGACACCATCCCTAACGCGCAAATCACCCTTACCGCCGACAACGGCTTCGTTCTATTCATAAACGGGGAAAAAGCCGGAAGCAGTGATAATTTTACTCTTGCCCAAACCATCTCCTTAACCGATTTCCTCCGCCCCGGGGAAAACATTATCGCGGTGGATGTTGTAAACGGAGGCGAAAGTCCCAATCCTGCCGGATTGGCCGGAGTGATCTCGATTGACAACGGGAACGGGACAAAGACCGCTATAGTCACAGACTCGGAATGGCAGTACTCGAACACACCCGTAGAAAACTGGACTACCGATCCTGAAGCAGGCGCTGACTGGCCGAAGGCCGTCATTGCAGGCCCCATGGGTATGGCTCCGTGGGGAACAATCGGCGAGAAGCGGGTTAATTTGAATATCTATCCTCCCTCCCAGGCGATTAAAGACCTTCTCAAGGAACGGGGTGTGCCGCCTGATTTTATGTCTGAAACGTCCCTGCGCTTCAATCACCGGCAAACACCGAAAGGTGACCTGTATTTCGTCAGCAACGGGGAAGATCGCTTGGTAGAATCCGAGTGTATTTTCCGGGTAGCCGGGGGCGTTCCCGTGCTGCTCCATCCGGAAGACGGCAGTTCCAGGACCCTGCCGGAATATACGCACACGGAAGACGGCCGTACCGCAGTGCCGCTTCGCTTTGAGGCTGGCGAAAGTTATTTCATCCTCTTCCCGCAAGAACCACCGGATCCGTCTTCAACACCGGAAAACTTTACCGCCCATCGTGCACTTCGGGAAATTGACGGTCCCTGGAATGTAGTATTTGAAGCGGAGTCGGGAGGGCCGGAGACGCCGGTGGAAATGGTTGAACTCATGGACTGGTCCGCCTTCGAAGATCCGCGCATCCGGCATTATTCCGGAACCGCAGTGTACCGTTGTGATTTTGACCTTTTCGAAGACGATCTCGCGAAAAATAATTCGCTCATGATCGACCTGGGCCGCGTCGAGGTAGTCGCCTCGGTGCGGCTGAACGGAAAAGAGGCCGGCATCGCCTGGAAAGCGCCTTACCGGGTGCCGATCGGCGAGGCCGCCCGCGTCGGTAAGAACCATCTTGAAGTGCACGTTGCCAATCTTTGGGTGAACCGACTGATCGGAGATGAAACGGTGCCTCCTGACAGTGAACGCAAGTCGGACGGCACGCTTAAGAAATGGCCGCAATGGCTCCTTAACGGGAAGCCAAGCCCCACCGGCCGCATCAGTTTCGCCACCTGGCGACATTGGACCGCGGAGGACACGCTGCAGCCCTCCGGTCTTATGGGACCCGTCACGGTACTGTGCCCGTAACACCATCGCAACAATCATTCGCGCAACCGGAAGTAATGGCGTGCCAGTTTTCCCGAGGCCAGTTCCCGCGCCGTCAGGGTCCATACGCCGGCGGTATCATTGGGAGCGGGCGTCACCCTCAATTCCTGGCGCCCGTCCCGCGCCCCATAATACCCGCTGAACTCGGCGACACGCCCGTCCGGGTCTTTTAGAATGACTTCCAGTGGAATGATCGCCGCCAAAGCGGATCCTGCGTCATCAGTGACCGTGACGGGTATGACATTTTCTTCCAGACGTTTTAGTTCTTCGGGCCCTTCGATACGTATTCCGCTGACCTGCTTTTCCGTTATAAGCCATAAACGCCCCCCGCCGGGTTCCAAGGCCACAGGAATGCGGAGGACGCCGCCTTCTGATCCAGCCGTCACTTCCCGGTGTTCGACCAAATCATAAACATGCCCCTCGGACCTGTGTATCGTAAATTCGGCGGACAGCGGCAAACCGTTTTCCATTACCAGGCCATGATGCCCTACATAAGCGCCAAACTCGCGGTGATCGTTGATGGCAAACAGGTAATCAGAGGAGCCGTACCCACGCCGGTAGGGCAACGCCTCTTCGCTCGAGGAAGCCACATAGGGCCGATAACGGTCGCGGAGTTGCTCGCGGAGCGTTCGCGCCCGGGCCAACAGCGCTTCCTTGTCGGCATCGGCCTGTTTGGTGCGCGTATATATTGCCAGGCTCACGTCCGGAGTAACCGCCGGGCAGAGCCGTTCATCACCCACCACAACGCCGCCTGCCTGCTGGAACCGATGTATCCGTTCCACCACGGACGTCGACAGCACATCGCAATCCGCCAGCACAAGGACTTTAAATCCTTCAAGCCCCTCCTTGAGGACGGTTTCCTCATAAATAATGTCAGGCTGAAAACCCGCATACAGCAGAATGTGATAGGCATCGCCTCCCCAGGAGCCGCCCCAGCCGTAGGTGCCCCTGCCCGCGAACATAGAAGCGGTAAAACTTTCCAGCATGGCCACGTCCGATTTTACCGCGGGCACCTGCAGCAGCGTCGGACCCAGGGGTTGGACGATTGTTTCGGTCAATTCCTTCAAGGCATGCCGCGTCTCCGGGTGGGTAAAGCGGTAGGTGGATTTGCTTTCGGTCGGCACCAGGGACTGCCACCCGTGATACATGATCCCCTTGACCGGACGGCTTATCTTGGTCCAGAAGGCCTCCCTGAGATGGGCGGGCGCGATGGTAATGTACGCGGCATCGGGATCATAATCTTCCCAGGGCGACGTCGCGCCGTCAGTGGCCGCAGCTTCGGCAATGGGCGCCGTCTGCGAGCGGTACCAGATGATCTGAGTCATCTTCATTACCTCTTGCCCTTCCGGCCCGCCTTTGGCCATAGCGAAGAGTTCATCAGCGCATAGCCCGATGCGTATCGGGTCGGGATAACTGTAGGTCCAGTGCGACAGGAAATCCACATTCCCGCCGCTTCCCCACAGGGGCGGAACGCGCACGGCCGGGTCAAAAAATGTCCAGAACCCCTTTCGCCCGGCGGATTTCAACCCGTCGTTAATCGCGGAATGAAAGCCGTTCCAGCCATCCCCTTCGCGCCAGAACCACTGGTAGAACCGCAGTAGCTCGTGGTCATCCGCAAGAACGCGATCCTGTGGAAATTCAGGTAATGAATCAAATTTCACGCCGTTTTTGATGACGGCTGCCTCCGGAATCTCAAGGCCGGTCGCGGCCCGATACAGCGCCCGGTCATGTTCGTGGAAACAGAGCTGAGAACCGTCGCGGACCTCCGTGTTGATCAGCGCCGCTTCAAAAGCGGGGAATTCCCCGAATGTCTGTGCCACGGAAGCGCCCACATTACGCGCGAAAGGAAGCATCTCGGGGAAATTACAGCAGATATTACCCCGCTCATACTCGTTACCGTTCCGGTCAATGCGAAGCAGTTCCTGCTTTTCTTCCAGCCAGTGCCCTACGCCCAGGCTGATGATAATACCCAGGTCATTGATAAACGCCTGATCAAGCATGCGCGTGCTGGCGGCCAGTTCTTCCTCGCTGACAGCGTTCACGGGCGTTCCCGCCTCCCAGACGCGCTGGTAATCACAACGCAGACCCAGGCAATGGGTAAAGCCGATTTCCTTCAGGGTGTCCATGTTTTCCAGAACAGAATCCACCCCGCCCAAGCCCCACATGACTACCGGCATTTTATGGGGGGGCTTTCGCGCCACAATACTCACCGCAAAGGATTCCCGGCTTGACCAGGCATCCTCTCCTTCACCCATGCGGCACTCCACGACCGCCTGATAGGCGTCCGGACGCAGACGCGTGTCTAACGGGTATTCCAGCACATGGGTGGCGGCCGGGGCCAGTTCCGGCACTACATAGTCCTTCTCCGGTGTTCCGGCAATTCCTATGGTCACCGTAATGCCTGAAACCGCATTTCTCCGAAGGTTGGTGATCTTGAAGCGCAGTGCCGGGGCGGGCTCCATGCGTTCGTAAGCGGTCCGTGCATATTCAGCGGCAACCGCCAAAGGACGGAACTCGCGTACCCCTTCAGTGATACGTATTTCATCCATACGTCCCGGGAAACCATGATGATAACTGCCCACCCGGTCACCTAAAGACAGGAAATGATCCCCCGGGCAGACCCCGCCGCGTCCCGGCTTTACAGACGCTCCCAGGGACCGGCCGTTATAAAAAAAACAGACCCCGCCCGCGCCGTCATAGGAAAAGGCAATATGCGACCAGACGTCTCGCTTGAAGGGAACGGGGTCCTGAGACCACCAGGTGTCGGAATCCTGCCCGAAGCCGAGACAGACCCGCATATAGCGGTGCCCCAGTTTGTCGGGTTTCTCCAAGACCCACTGGTAATCCGTATGGGCAACGTATTTTTTATCCGCTATGAATACCTCGTCATAGGTCTCGAAGATTTCTCCCGGACAAACCCACATTTCAACGGTAAAGGCACCGCGTGGTGACAGCCGTTCGGCATCTTTAATGCGTATCCGGTGGCAGACATCCTCAACCGGCCAACCGGCAAACGATTCCAGGCACCCGCCAAAACGTCCGTCCGGGCGACGCACCGCGCCTTCCAGGACACCATCATGGCCGTTGCCCGACAGGTCGGCCACCGTTTCCCCCTCACCGTCGCCGTTCCAATACCCAATGACATGTTCGCCGGTGGTGTCTTCGCCGACATAGGCCGACTCCCAAGGTTCCGCCTGTTCCGCAGAACCGGGCAGGGCCGCAGCCAGGCTGACAATCATACTGAACACGCAAAACCATTTGTACATGGGTACATCTCCTTGTTTCAACAGGTGAATCCGGTACGGACATCTATGCGACAGTTATTCTATGGGTTTCCTAAAGATAGCGTCAATAACCTTCGATACTTCGGAAACGTAACCATCCTTATCTAGTAAATACGGGACAATTCCCATGAACATTGTGGATCCACCGTAACCAATGAAAACGTAGACGCGGTGTGCCCTCACCTTGAAAGCGGCGAGGACGCCGCTTCTACTTTTACCAATGACAACAGGTTTATTTGCATTCAGTTATTTAGGTTCATAGTCAGTCCACTATTTGCTCCTTATTTCCCAAGATTGGAAGCCCTGTATTGGTGAATAAAAAAGGCTTCCGATGGCCAAAACACCTTCGTGCTTTGACTCCCGGAAGCCGGTAATTCAGCGGTACGATTTCCGGCTTAGCGGTGCCGGATCCTCAACGCGCCGAGACAGAGCAGACTCACGCCAATCAACAAGAAGTCACCGAATTTTCGTTCTAACAGATCCCTGATTGTCTGGGTTTTGTCCGATGACTTACAGCAACCGCCTTCTTCGTCTTCACCTTCGGCAGGCACTTCACCTTCACCTTCGGCCGGGACTTCACCCTCGCCTTCGGAGGACACTTCACCTTCGGCAGGGACTTCACCTTCCACAGTTGCCTCGCCTTCCGCAGGCGTTTCGCCTTCGGCAGTGACTTCGCCCTCGCCCTCGGCAGGCGCTTCGCCTTCGGCCGGAACTTCGCCCTCAGCGGGTACTTCACCCTCGCCCTCAGCAGGTACTTCACCTTCTGCAGTGACTTCACCCTCGCCTTCGGCTGGCACCTCACCTTCGGCAGGGACTTCGCCCTCGCCTTCGGCTGGCATCTCACCTTCTTCAGGGACTTCGCCCTCGCCTTCGACAGGTGGTTCGCCTTCACCTTCAACAGGCACCTCACCCTCGGCGGGCACTTCACCCTCGCCTTCAACGGGTGTTTCACCCTCGGCAGGCAATTCTCCTTCACCTTCTACCGGGGATTCACCCTCGCCTTCCAGTGATAAGGTTTTTGTCCAGCCGTGCATGCCAAAGTCTGTGCGGCTGCCCTTTCCGTTCATGGCCTGCACAGAGAAATAGTACCAACTTGCTGGCGAAAGCCCGGTAACGGTCTTTGTTCCCCAGGTCTCCGCGGTTAAAAACATCCATTCGTCACCCAAAAAGCCGTCATCCTGCACCCATTGTTCCGTTGTCTCGCAGTAAATCGCGTAGGTGGTGTAGTCGGGATTGCCGTCTCCGGCACCGATAGCCACGTTCACCGTAGTTGTTGTCGGCCCATCCACCACGGGCGCCACGGGAATGTTGGCGAAGGTCCACGTGGTATACACATCGGTTTTCGCGCTTGTCAACCCCCCGTTGACTGCCGCCACCTGAAAGGAATATTCCGTATTCGGAGTCAGTCCGGTATGGACCCAGGAGAGTTCGTTGGGCAAGGTCAAGGTGCGTATCGTGGCTGGAGCGCCGTTGCCGGGATCAGCAAACACCATGAACCCGGATTCATCAAAGGAATCATCCTGCCACACCCAGGTGATGGAAGTCGGGGTACGGTCCCTTGACCCCGGATCCAAGGGGGGATCAGGTACCATGGACAGCCCCCACAACCGGTTCGATACGTCCGCATCAGACGCCGTGAACAACAATTTGCCCCCCAGCGCCAGCATGCGTTGCGGCGCAGATCCTTCCATGCCTGGCACGATATCCGACACACGCAGGGTCGATTCTTCCGTTCCCCGGGACATCCAGAGCTCCAGGCCGGCCTCATCGCCCTCGGCAGCGAAGTAGAGCGTGTCGTTGACCACATACAAGTCTTTGATGCTGGAACCCAGCACGCCCTGCCGGATATCCTTAACCATCACCGTGCCAGCCTCGGTACCGTCTGTCTTCCAAAGTTCAGCGCCGTGCACGGAATCGTTGTACACAAAGTAAAGAAGGCCGAATAAACTAACCGGATCTTCGAGTTCCAGTGTGTAATCCACACCGGGCACCAATTCCAGCACCGCGACGGTGCCCGTTTCGGTGCCGTTACTTTTCCACAGTTCCCTGCCAAGCACTTCATCATACGCCGTAAAATACAGGGTGGTGCCCACCACTGTTAACTGTGACGGCGCGCTGCCATCCGCCCCGAAACGAATATCCTTGATCAAGACCGTGCCGGCAGGGGTGCCGTCTGTCACCCACAACTCTTCACCGTGTGTGCCGTCTTGGGCGGTAAAAAACATCTGCGTGCCGGCAACCGTGAAGTTTCGGACAAATGAGCCATTGGCGCCGGAATAAATGTCTTTGACCATCACCGTGCCGGCCTCGGTTCCGTCGCTCTTCCACAACTCCGAGCCATTAACACCGTCATTGGCCGAAAAATAAAACACCGATCCCACAGCGGTAAGGGCGCCAGGATAACTGCCCGTATTGCCGGGCCTGATGTCTTTTACCATAGTGGTCCCGGCTTCTGTTCCGTCGGAAACCCACAGTTCGTTTCCGTTGATGTCGTCATCCGCCGAAAAAAAGAGCAGGGAATTAAAGGCGATCATATCGCTTGGACTCGACCCCCAGGAACCTGCCTGAATATCTTTGACCATGACCGTCCCGGCCGGCGTTCCATCGCTTTTCCACAGCTCACTCCCATAGTCGCCTTGATCATTGGCGCTGAAAAAGAGGGTGGAACCCATGGCCGTCAGAAATCCCGGATAGGCGTTTTCCTCTCCAGCGGCGATGTCACTCAGCCGATACGTGCCTGCGGCGGTTCCGTTGCTTCTCCAGAGTTCCAGTCCGTTCTCATCGCCGGAAGCGGAAAAGAATACAACGGAACCCGCTTTTGTCGGGTATTGACTATTCTGTTCCCAGTACGGTTGTCCGATCTCCAGCAAACGGCCCGTTCCCGCCTCTGTGCCGTCGCTTATCCATAATTCCGTCCCACCCTCACCCGGATAGGCATCAAACAAAAAGACGCCGTCCAGCGCCGCCATATAACTGATGCTTGTGCCGTCTTCACCGGGAACAATATCCTTCACCAGGACCGGGTCAAACTTGCTTCCATCATGTTTCCACAATTCGGCGCCGAGTACCCCGTCATCCGCCTCAAAATAAAGATTTCCGCCGGTCCATATCATGGGATCCGGAAAACTACCGTAGGTACCGGCGCACAGATCCTTTACGAGCCTGGTGCCACCTGCCGTACCATCGCTTATCCATAATTCCCGCCCGGATGCCGACTCATCAGCCGAGAAATAGACGAAATCCCCCCCTGTCGGGGTCATGTTACGAATTTCGGGAGAATCGGCACCAATGGCAATGTCTTCCACAAGCACCGTACCGCCCGCGATCCCGTCGCTCTTCCACAACTCCCGGCCGTTGACGCCGTCGTTCGCGACGAACACAATACTATCTGTGCCCAACGGGGCGAAGTCATCCGGAACGGAACCGTTGGCACCTTCGTTGATATCTTTCACCAACACGGCGTCAAGTCCATCAGGGAACCTGCTAACGACTTTCCACAATTCCCAACCATGGGTACCATCGTCAGCGGAAAAATAGAGCACACCGTCAACAAAAGCACCCATTTCCGGCTGGGAATCCCCCTCCGGGTTAATATCTTTGATCATTACCGTGTTCTTTGCCGTACCATCCGAAAACCAGAGTTCGTTTCCGGTTTTAGCCGCGTAGGCATTAAACATCACACCGCCACCCGCGGCAATTATGGAGTAGATGTCCGCATCACCCAGCCCCACATTGATGTCTTTGACCAGTTTCGTGCCGAGCTCGGTGCCATCGCTTATCCAAAGTTCCTGACCATGCGTGGGGTCCGTGGCTTGAAAAAAAAGTTTGCTGCCCTGCACGGTCAAGTGTTCGACATCGGAGCCTCCCGCCCCGGGGTAGATGTCCTTGACAAGGTGTGTGCCTTCTTCCGTGCCGTCGCTCACCCATAATTCATGGCCCGTGGAAGGCCCCTCCGCACAGAAAAAGACCTTATCCCCCATGGGCGCCACCTCCTCAAAATATATTTCCGCCGGACCCGGCATGATATCCCGCACCAAATAGGTTCCCTCCGCCGTGCCGTCGCTCACCCATAATTCCCTGCCAGTCAGTGCCGTGGTAGCGAGAAAAAACACCTTGGTACCAGCGGTCGTTAAATACTCCGGATTCGCGGCAGGTGCCTGAGGACTTCCAATGGATTCCGGGCCCAGTGGGAAAGGCACACCACCTGCCCAGGCAAACAGGGAAACAAATTCGACAAGAACCACAATGGAACACAAGACAGAATAGAACTTGAGCTTTCCAGATACTGTTGCCATACTGCTGATCCCTTTGTTAGACAAGAAACGACACTTCTATGGAGGGAATCCGTGTACCCCACCAGTCATATATAGTACATTGAGTGCTGTTTATTGTCAATAAATTTATTGCTTCATTGTAGCCGCAAAATTCGGGATCCTTTTGTGGCTTCTGTGCTTCGTGTGGCAAAGCATGCGCTCAAAGAATGGCTATATAAAAAACAAAAAGCCTCTTTCCAGTACTATCCGCGAAACGAGCTTGAAAGCCGAAAAGTAGCACTGTGAGGTTGGCTTCAAGCGGCCTTGGTCATAAAACTTTGAAGGCGCGCCCTGTGAAAGATTTCACTCCTGTTTATTGAGAACAAATTCCAGTATGGTGCTTGCGTCTTCGTAGTTCGTTTCGTGACCGCCTGTTTCGCGATAGACCAGCAAGACGCGCCTGCCCATTTCATCCAGCGATTTCACAAGTCTAAGGACACTAGCGGCCGGCACAACATCATCCCTACCCCCCGCGGTAATACCCACAGGCATGGTCAGCCGCGCCGGAAAGAATTCCGCACTGCGTTTTTTGTATTCCTCCGGGACTTCCGCCTTAGTCCCGCCGTAGGATTCCTGTATCGCATCCTGAAAGTTCTCATATTCCACCAGGTTTGCGGTGCCATTCATGGAGGCCACGCCGGCAATCAGTTCTGGATGAAGAACGGCAAAGGTCAGGCTTGCGGTCCCTCCCATAGACCCGCCGCAAAGATACACCTTGCCCGCATGATACTTTTCCTTGACCTCACCGATGATTTGCACCAGATCGTCCTCTGCCGCTGGACCCATCCAGGAGGTTTTCGCACGATAATCGGGAGATATAAAAATCATCTTGTACTTTGCTGCGACATCTCGAGTCGCCCGGCATTCATCCCTTGGGTCCTTTACAAACTGCCACCGGTCCGAACCGTGCCCATGCAGGGCGATCAACACATCATGTCGGTCACCTTCCCTGAATGCCTCGGGAAACACCACCACGTAGCGCTGTTCGGTTTGATCCCTGCGTGAGATAAAGGCGACATCCCGTATCCGCGCTTCGCCGGGATACGCGTTTGGGGAGGTTTCAGAAATCCCTGGGGCGGAAGGAACCGCTTCGGCAACAACCACCTCCGGCTGGAACAGAAACCCCGTCGCCGTAGTGCAGAGAATAAAAAAGGTAAAAATCTTCATGTTTACTCCTGTTTTTCCGCTGATCAGAAATTAAGACTCGCAGAGGAAAGGCGAATTTCGCTCTGGTTTTGTCTGACCGACGATTTAAGAGATGGTTCAGTCACCATTTCATACTAGAATCGGTAATACATGGGTTCGCTCCACCCAGCCTACAAAATATCAATAATGATTTGTGCAGCCCCATAACAAATTATCAGCGCCATGGCCCTGGGCGCCCAAGACGGTCCGATAACCGGGCTTTCGATAGGGTATACTATTCATGATCTAAACAAACAGTACCAGAAACATCATCATCGTGAAAGATTGTATATGAAACATACCCTTTCCTGCCTGGTGAAAAATCAGCGCGGCGTGCTGGCGCAGGTCAGCGAGGCTTTCGCCGCCAAAGGCATCAACATCGAAAGCCTCGCTGTGGCCGAAACGGAAACGCCGGAAATCAGCCGCGCCACGATCGTGGTATCCGGGGACGACACCACCGTGACCGAAGCGGAACGGCAATGCGAAGCACTGGAAGTCGTGGTGCGTCTTGAAGACTTGGCCAGTGAAGAATTCTATGCGCGCGAGCTGATGCTGGTAAAGTTGCGCGTCAGCCCGGATACCATTCCCGTCATCATGCAGGCGGCGGAACTGTCCCAGGCCCGCGTAATCGGCATGAGCGACCATACCATCACGATTGAACTCTCCGGGGAACACCATGCCCTGGACGGGTTTCTGCGGCTGGTGCGGCCGCTGGGTATTGTCGCCCTGGCGCGCAGTGGACTCATCGCCGTATCCGTAGACGATGAAGACACGCACGGGGAACAGCCATGATCCCCGCGCCCGTCCGGAGTTTCGAGGAACTGCTGGAACGCGCACGTGGTACCATACGCCCCCGCATGGCCGTTGCGGCAGCGGCGGAAGCGGCCGTGCTCGCTTCTGCGGCGGATGCCATGAAAGAAGGTCTGATTGAACCCATTCTTGCTGGAGACGTGGAGCGCATCCAGGAACTTGCCGCGCAACAGTCCCTGGACCTGCGGGGCGTGGAGATGCTCCACCACCCCAATGCCGTGGAAGCCGCCGCAGTAGCGGTGCGTCTGGTGCACGAGGGCCGGGCGGAGCTCGTCATGAAGGGGCTGGTGACCACGAAAGAATTTATCCGGGCCATTCTCAACCAGGAATTCGGCATGCGGCGCGGGCAGCCTTTGAGCCATGTCGCCGCCATCGAATCGGCCGACCAGTCCCGCCTGATGCTGCTAACCGATTCAGGTATCAATATCCGGCCCCGGTTCAACCGTAAAGTCGCCATTGTCCGAAACGCCCTGTCCGTGGCCAACGCCCTGGGCATCGCGGTGCCCAAGGTGGCCGTCATTGCGGCGGTAGAAACGGTGGAACTGCCGGCCATGCCCGCCACGCTGGATGCCGCCCTGTTGCGGCGCCTGGGCGAATCCGGAAAACTCGGCCCGTGCATCGTGGACGGCCCCCTGTCCATGGACAATGCCCTCGACAGCCACACCGCTGAAATCAAGGGGCGCGTCAGTCCCGTGGCGGGCCATGCGGACATTATTGTCGCCCCCGACATCGAAACCGCGAACGCCGTCTACAAGACCATTCGGTATCTTGCGCAACGCGAAATCGCCAGCATTGTCGTCGGCGCCGCGGCGCCCGCGGTCGTATCCAGCCGCTCCGACTCCGCCAGGAGCAAACTCTACAGCATCGCCCTCGGCGTGCTCACGTCACACCGGCACGAGTACTCCTTCACACCACAAGCGTAACAAGAATACAGGTTAGAATGGCGCGCAGTTAACGTTTGCCATCCCAGGCTACGAAACACCACCGGGAATTTTTCGGAACAATAACTAAAAAATGAACAAGCAGGATCCGAACCCGTGGCACAGCGTGAGGTGCGTGTCTACAGGGATGGCTTTGCGCAATCATGCTTAAGAACGGCCCCAACAAGCGCCTCCACGCCAGACGGTTTGCCTTGGGTTCAACATCATGCTACACTGTGATTAGAAACGCGGGGCCCTACCCCCCTGAATACCCTCATGTTTTACAGCGGCAACTGGCGAAGGATGGGAAAAAGCCCATTAAACACGGATGGAATACTCAGATTACAACCGTAAGGAGAACACTCATGGGTGACACTAAAGGGAAAAAGGAAAAGAACAAAGCACAGAAGCAGAAGGCGGTCAAAGACACAAACATCGCGAAGATAAAAAAGGACAAGGCACCGAAGTCAAAGGGATCCTGAGTCCGGGATTAAACATAGTGTTAGCGGGGAAGGCGGAGCAATCAATTACGGCGGGCGTAAGGGTGAAAGGATGAGGCGCGCGAGTTCTTTGACCAGACGCCCGTGAATTCACATAGTCTGGCCCCGGGCTATTGTTCATAAGAAGAAGACATTTACAAAGGTTTTGTAAATTCTAAGTACACACCCCACTTGAGACCGACAACGGATCTTCTTGGAAAAAGAAAAGCCTATAAACTGGCGTTTCAGCCGATGCTTACAGGCTTTTCCTGGAAATTATATTGGTGAACGGGGCGGGGCTCGAACCCGCGGCCACCGGATTAAAAG
>JAAYBJ010000058.1 GCA_012730105.1 Candidatus Hydrogenedentota bacterium | reverse complement strand
GAATTCTGAAGCGGTTTTCAAACCAAAGGACTTAAAGGACATAAACGACCAAAAGGACAGTAAAACGTTCTCCCGGTTGGTGCGTCCTTTACGTCCTTTAAGTCCTTTCGGTCCTTTCTTTTAAGAGGCTTTCCCAGCGTTAACTGCCGTTTTTAGGTTGTTTCGGACAATCAATAAAGGCAGGAAGCATTCAAGGCGTGAAATGGCAGAAGCAGTTGTGGCAACCTGATAGTGGCGCCTTGACACCAAACGCCGTATGTAACACCTTCGTTTACGGGGAATTAAATCCGGCAACTATTCCGGCTAACTTGCCTGAAGGCAGGGCGGGCAGGTACAATTTATTGCCGTGAAGATTCTGGACACGTTTCCACTCTGAGAGGAATTGTCCGCGAATTTTTTCGAATAGCCGGTGTGGTCAACCCGTAAAAGTTTATTCCTGTTATGAGCCTGGCAATACGAATCATCCCTGTGCTCCTGCTTCGCAACCGGGGGCTTGAAAAAAGCGTTCGTTTCACGGACTTCAAATACGTGGGCTGCGCCGTGAACGCGGCGCGCGTGTTCAGTAACCGAAACGCTGACGAACTGGTATTGCTGGATACGCTGGCCACAGCGCAGGATCGCCGCCCGCACCTGGACATTGTCAAGGAAATCGCGGACGAAACGTTCATGCCCTTTACAGTCGGTGGCGGCATCAGGAGCGTGGATGACATGTGGGCGCTCCTGAAGACGGGCGCCGACCGGGTGGTGCTCAATACGGCCGCCGTGGAACACCCGGAGCTGATCACCGCGGGAGCGGATCGTTTCGGCAGGCAATGCATGGTGGTTTCCCTGGATGTCAAACAACGGCGCGACGGCTCCTACGAGGTGTACACCCATTCGGGGAGCCGGCCCACCGGACTGGACCCGCTGGAAACCGCCCTGGCGCTCGAAGCGGCCGGAGCGGGCGAGATCCTGCTGACCTCCATCGACCGGGACGGAACCCTGGAAGGATATGATGTGGAATTGACGCGCGCCCTGGCGGACGCGCTGTCCATTCCGGTGATCGCCTGCGGCGGCGCCGGCGCCGTGTCCCATCTTTCCGAGGTGTGCTATGAAGGCCACGCCAGCGCGGCGGCGGCGGGCGCTTTCTTCCTGTTTTACGGCAGGCGCCGCGTGGTCCTGATCACCTATCCCACGGACACGGAACTTCGGCAGGTATTCGAGGAAGAACATGTGCGGCCCAAACCTCTGGCGGCCCCGGTCGACATCACGCTCGCAAGGCGTTGAAACCCTTTGACAAGCGACAACCGAAAAGGTCTTGTACTATTGTGAAGACGGAACACTCCACGCAATGCACCCGATGCCTGATGGACAACACCGTGCCTGGTATTCGTTTTGACACGGACGGCGTCTGCAGTTACTGCCGCATTCAGGAACGGCTCGAGCATATGTTTCCCATGGGAGAAGAGGGGCGGCACATACTTGAAAATATCGCCGATAAAATCCGGCGCTCGGGCAAGGGGAGGCCCTATGACTGCGTGGTGGGCGTCAGCGGCGGCCGTGACACCTCCTACTGCCTGTATTACGCCAAGGAAAAAATGGGGCTGCGCCCGCTGGCGGTCCATTTTGACAACGGCTGGGATTCGGATGTCGCGAAAACAAACCTCGCGCGGGTGTGCAGCGGCCTTGACGTGGATCTGCATACCATCATCATGGACTGGCCGGATTCACGGGAACTGACCAACTGCACCATCCGGGCGTGCGTTCCCTACATCGACCTTACGGACGACATCGGCATCGCCAGCGCTTTATACCGTACGGCCGCCAAGGAGGGGGTCCGCTATATCCTGCTCAGCCATTCCTTCCGGGAAGAGGGCATTACCCCCTTGGCTTGGAATTACATGGACGCGCGTTACACGCGCAGCCTGATCCGCCGTTTCGCGAAAACGGAACTGAAACACTTTCAGAACACCGACATCCACCATTTTCTTTACTGGATCCTGGTAAAACGGATTTCCGTGGTGAATATCACCAATTATTACAATGACGTGGGCGAACATGTGGAGAAGATGCTTCAAGAGCGCTTCGGCTGGGTGGATACCGGACAGCACCACATGGACAACGAACTCTTCGCGCTGGTGTACTACTATGCGCGGCACAAGTTCGGCTTCGACTGGCGGATCGTGGAACTGTCCGCAAAGGTGCGTTCCGGCGTGCTGACGCGCGAACAGGGCGAGGCCGCCCTCAAAGAAACCCCTTATTTTGAAAACGAGGAGCTGGTGGACTATTGCCTGAAAAAGCAGGGCATGTCCCGGGAGGAATTTA
Organism: Candidatus Hydrogenedentota bacterium; assembly: GCA_012730105.1. Lineage (GTDB taxonomy): Bacteria > Hydrogenedentota > Hydrogenedentia > Hydrogenedentales > CAITNO01 > JAAYBJ01. The sequence goes on along the minus strand of JAAYBJ010000058.1, from coordinate 14,068 downwards.
CGGCGATACTGAACGCCCCGAACAAGTATTTCACGGACTATCCGAGTTACTATTCTCTGCTTCGCCGGTTCCGTCTTGTCTTTAAGGCGCTGTGCCGGCTGCATGTGCTGCCCGCCCACGCCTATGAAAAATATTTCGAGGCCGTGTGACCCACCCGCGGGCGCGCGTGCTTGCAACGGGCGCGTTTTTTTGGGATACTACTTGTTTGGGCGGCCGCGACAAGTTACCGGATAGTGGGTACAGCGGCTTCGTGTTTCCGGCGGGATGGTAACGCCCCGGCAGTCGATGGAGAGGACCAGGTATTATGACAGCTACAAAACGTGATATCGCCGAACAGATGAGTGAACGCCTTGGCATACACCCGGACGAGGGGCTCAAGGCGATAGAGACCATCCTCGACGTGCTGGCCGACGCCCTGGTTGAGGGCAACTACTGGGAAATGAGAAACTTCGGCGTTTTCAAACTCAAACAGCGTTCCCGGAGAATGGGGCGGAATATCCACACGGGGGAAAAGGTGCCGGTGCCGTCCTACCGGGATGTCGTATTCAAACCCGGAAAGGTCATGCTGGAACGCGTCGCCAAGGCGCCGCTCGTAGTGCGTCCCAAACTTCGCAAAGGATAAGCGGCCCCCGACACGGGCCGTTCGGCTGTAAACCCATCCTGACAGATGAGCGCCATGACCGAAACAGAACTCATACTAGCCTGCGATACCAGTACACGGCATTGTGCCGTGTCCCTGTGCCGTATGGGGGAGCGGGACGGCAGCCTGGATGTCATGGCCAATTCCTGCGTGGAAAGGCACAAATTGCACGCGGAACGGCTTTTGGACAGTGTCTACCAGATGCTTGAAGCCGCCTCGTGCGATCTGGGCGAGATTACCTGCCTGGCCGCCACTTCCGGCCCCGGTTCCTTTACCGGATTGCGGGTCGGACTCGCAACGTGGAAAGGACTCGCCTTTGCGCTCCGGTTGCGGCTGGTCGCCGTGCCCACCCTGGATGCCATGGCGCGCTTGTTCCCGGTGCCGGACAGCACGGTTGTCCCCCTGCTTGACGCGCGCATGAAGGAGGTGTTTGGCGCCGTATATCGGTTCACGGGCGGAGTGCGCGAAAAGGTGGTTCCTGAGCGCGTAGGTCCCGTCCAGGACCTGTTGGCGGGCCTTACCGGGGAAAGGGGTCCGCTTATACTTTTCGGTGACGGCGTTCGGCGCTATGAATCCGAAATACGGACTTTGGTCCCGCAGGCATTCCTGGCGCCGCCGGAATGCGGCACGCCCCGGGCGGACACGGTCGCCGCGGAGGCGTATGCGATGCTGCGCGCGGGCGCGTGTACGGATCCGGCGCTCGCGGCGCCCCGATACCTGCGCGCGTCCCAGGCCGAACAGGCGCGCGCGGCCCGTCTTGAAGCCGCCGCAACAACCGCACAGCGGGAATAGGAAGGGAAGGCGCCATGAGTCTTCCGGAACCTTCCCCGCTCTTTTTTTCCCGCCTCCGGCTGGAGTATATCCCGCGCATCATGCTTATCGAAGGCCAGGCCTATCCGGAACCCTGGACCTATAACATGTTCCGCCAGGAGCTGGAAAACGAGTGCAGCTACTTTTGCGCCATGTTTCAAAATGACCTTATGGTCGGATACGGCGGTTTCTGGCTTCTGCTGGACGAGGCGCATATCACGCGGGTCACCGTTATTCCCGAGCTGCGCGGCCAGGGCCTCGCCAGAAAACTGATGTTTCATCTGCTTGAGGCGGCCGTGGACCACGGGGCGGTTGTGGCACGCCTTGAAGTGCGGGAAAGTAATGCACCCGCCCTGGCTTTGTATGAGCGGCTGGGTTTTTTAAGGGAGGGGCGCCGCAAGGCCTATTACCAACGGAGCAATGAAGACGCCATCGTCATGGCAAAGAAACTGGTATCCGGGATGTGAGTTTGCTCACGGCAGGGCGCCGGCGTCCAGCGCCGGGGACTCAGCCTTTATAATAAACTGCCCGCCGTTGTCACGGCGGTAATTGTGCGCCTTTTCGGAAAACGCTGACCGGCGATCGTGTGGAGGGTGTCTCCATGGGTGACGAACACATAAAAGAAAACCGTAACCGTATACGGGCCATGTTCGACGCGATAGCATTCCGCTACGACTGCCTCAACCACTGGCTGTCGTTGCGGCGTGACGTCGCCTGGCGCACAGCCTTGCTGGATATGCTGCCCTGCTGCACCCGGATGCGCATACTTGACCTGGCAACGGGCACCGGGGATGTGCTGCTGGCCCTTTTGTCCGGCACGGATGCCGAATATTTCGTGGCGGGCGCGGATATTTCTTCGGGTATGCTGCGCGGCGCGCAAGCCAAGGCCGCGCAGGCGGGCGTACAGGACCGATGCGCCCTGGCCGCGGCCGCCGCCGAGTCCCTGTGTTTTGCCGACAACCTGTTCGACGTCGTCACGGTGGCCTTCGGGGTGCGAAATTTCAGCGATCGCCATGCCGGGCTTTCCGAAATGTGCCGTGTGCTGCGGCCCGGGGGACGCGCCCTGATCCTGGAATTCAGCCTGCCGGAAAACGCGTTCATCCGGACGGTCTACCTGGCGTACTTTCGCACGGTACTGCCGGCCGTGGCCGGTTGGTTGAGCCGCCGGCCGGAAGCCTACCGGTATCTCAACCGTTCCGTGGAGGCCTTCCCTGATCCGGTAGCTTTCTGCCAGTCGCTGAAAGAAGCGGGCTTTCAGCGGACCGCCCGGCAGCGCCTGACCTTCGGCATTGCCACCCTCTATATCGCCTACAAAACCCATTGACAGGCCTGTGGCAAAAAATGGGACTGCCTCCGGCAAACGCTTAAGTATTGTAGGCCGGGTAAAGCGGAACAGGGAAAATGGTTGCACGTTGTTCTATGATCTGAGCATGCGGCAAGACTTGAAGCATTTGAAACGGCAAAGCGTAACCCGCCTTTTTGTATGCTATCGTGACTGATCATAGGTATGTTGTTCACGCTTCAGCGTGCTGGACATACAAACAAAACCGAAGGTTGCTACGCCACGCCCGGCACACTAACGTGTGAACAACACCAGACTTTCTGATCTCGTCGGAAATGCGTATGGCACTCGTAAACAAACATAAAGACGGAGCAAAAAGGGACTGATGACGAAATAGCCATGACTAACAAAGAATCAATGCCCTTTGCTGTTATTGGCTATTTCGTTGTCTGTCCCTTTCTTGCGGTCCTATGCGAATATAACTTCAAAAAGTGCCAACCTGAATTCCGAAATAGCATTAAAAAAACCTGTCAGAATCAGGAAGTCTGAAACATACTCATTTTCATCGGTTACGGTAGCGCCATAAGGCTTATGAATGTCTGTCCCTCCTTTGCACGCATAGCAGGCAAAAACGAAAAGGCCTGTGAGCTTCAGCGAAGGTCACAGGCCTATGGATACTATGATTTCAGTAGCGGCGCTTACAGGAGCTGCTCCGCGATCTGGACCGCGTTCAGAGCAGCACCCTTGAGCAGGTTGTCCGAAACGATCCACATATCAAGGGCGGACGGGTGGGAGATGTCTTCCCGGATGCGGCCGACATAGGTGTCATACTTGCCGACCGCGTTGACGGCAAGCGGATAACGCTGCGCCGGGAGATCATCCTCCACGACCACGCCAGGCGCTTTTGACAAGAGCGCACGGGCCTCATCGGCGGTCAGCTTCTTCTCCGTTTCCACGTTGACGGACTCGCTGTGGCCGCTCAGCACGGGCACCCGGACCGTGGTTGCCGTTACCGCGATGGAGTAGTCGCCAATGATCTTTTTGGTTTCATTGACCATCTTCATTTCTTCATTGGTGTAGCCGTTGTCCTCAAAGGCGTTGCTCTGTGGTATTTGCGGGATGCAGTTGAACGCGATCTGGTGGGGAAACACCTTGGGCGGATAGGGCTGCTCGCTCAACAGGGCGCGGGACTGCTCCAGCAGTTCATTGATGGCGGCGCTGCCGGCGCCGGAAACGGCCTGGTAGGTGGAGACCACCACGCGCCGGATACGGGCCGCGTCATGCAGGGGTTTCAACACGACCACCATCTGGATGGTGGAGCAGTTCGGGTTGGCGATGATGCCCTTGTGCGTTTTGATGGCTTCGGGATTGACTTCCGGCACCACAAGCGGCACCTCGGGATCCATGCGCCAAGCGCTGGAATTGTCAATCACCACGGCGCCGGCGCCGGCCGCCGCCGGGGCGAATTTCTTGCTCGTGCCGCCGCCCGCGCTGAACAGGGCAATGTCCACACCTTCAAAAGAGTCTTCCGAAAGGACTTCCACGGGAATCTCTTCGCCTTTAAAGGGAACGGTTCTGCCGAGTGAACGCGCCGAGGCAAGGCATTTTATGCGGGATACCGGGAAATTGCGCGCTTCCAGGGTAAGCAGCATCTGACGTCCGACGACACCGGTGGCTCCGGCTACAGCAACAACTTTTCCACTCATACGTTTCGGTCCTTACAGGTTGGGGTTAGGGATATCCGCGGCACGAGCCGCCCGCATATAAAATTCAGGCGCCCGGATGATTACTTCATGACGGACGCCTGGAAAAAGTCTGTATTGGCCTATACCGCGCACGGCGCGGTTTTACGCTCGACTATCCCAGTGCGGCCTCTATAGCCGCGGTCAGCGCGTCTTTCTGGGTCACGCCCACAAAGCGTTTCACCTCGGCGCCGTCTTTCATGACCAACAGGGTCGGAATGCTCTGAACATTGAATTTCGCGGCCACGTTCTGGGCATTGTCCACATCGACCTTGTACACCTTCGCGCGGCCTTCCACGGCCTGCGCCACCGTGTCCACCACAGGGGCAATCATACGGCAGGGGCCGCACCATTCGGCCCAAAAATCTACCAGGCAAACGCCGGACGCCACTGCGTCATTGAAAGTTGCTTCGGTCAGCTCAATCGCGTTACTCATAAGTGCTTCTCCTGGGGATTCTAAGTCCCTTGTTGCCGCCGCAGCGCCGGGTCAAACACATTCTGTGTACACAACTATACACGAATGCACCGCAGGGACGCAAGAATAAGCCCCAACGCTCCGGTACGGCGTGTGTCTGTTTGAAAAAGACAGCAAGCCCCTCTTGCTGCCCGCATTACGTAACATTGTTGACAGCGAGTTTATTTCAGAAGTACAAAAAAGCACCACCCTGGCGTTCAGGCGCGCACAATCTTGTCGCGGTTCGCGCGCGCTGTCCGGGTCATGTTACGGGTGTCCACCACAAGATGGGCATGTTCGAGTATGAATTCCGGATCATAGCAGCTGTGGGCGGTGGCGATCAGCACCACGTCGCTTCCCGCGAGACGTTCCGGGTTCAATTCCACACTTTCCCGGCGCGTTCCCCTGTTCTCAATGACCGGGATATAGGGGTCATTGTAGGAAACACGGGCGCCCTGTTTTTCCAAAAGCGACATCAGGGGCAGGCTGGGCGATTCGCGCAGGTCGTCAACGTCCTTCTTATAGGCGGCCCCGAGCAGCAGAACCTTCGCCCCGTTCAACGCCTTGCCGTGCCCGTTAAGCGCCTCCATGACACGGGACACCACATACCGGGGCATGGAGGTGTTGATTTCGCCGGACAATTCAATGAACCGCGTGGTAAACCCGTATTCGCGCGCCTTCCAGGTGAGATAAAAAGGGTCAATGGGAATGCAGTGCCCGCCCAGTCCCGGCCCGGGATAGAAGGGCATGTATCCGAAAGGCTTGGTCGCCGCCGCGTCAATGATTTCCCATACGTCCAGGTCCATCTTGTCGCACAGCAGCTTGAGTTCGTTGACAAGGGCGATATTCACGCTGCGGAAAATGTTCTCCAACAACTTGCAGAGTTCTGCGGCGGCCGGTCGGCTTACAAGAACCGTTTTTTCGAAGATGACGCCGTACAGCAGCGCCGCGAGTTCGGCACAGTTCGGGGTGACGCCGCCGATGACTTTCGGAATGTTTGACACGGAATAGACCGGGTTGCCAGGGTCTTCCCGTTCGGGCGAAAAAACGAGAAAAAAGTCTTCACCCGCCCTTTTTCCGTTGGCGGAAAGCAGCGGCAGAAGCACCTCCATCGTGGTTCCGGGATAGGTGGTGCTTTCCAGCGAGACCAGCGCCCCGTCCTTCAACCGCCGGGCCACTTCCCGGCCGGCATCTTCCACATGGCGCAAATCCGGTTCACGGTGGGCGTTCAGGGGGGTGGGCACGCAGATAATGACAGCGTCCGCATCGGCGACGGCGTCATAATCGGCGACGGGAAGAAATCGTTTCTCCGCAATGGCCCGGGGCGCCCAGTCCGCCGAAATGTGCCGGACATAGCTTTCCCCACGCTTCAGGCTTTCAATCTTGGCGGGATCGCTATCCACGCCGATGACGCACAGGCCCGCCGAAACGAAATGAACCGCGAGCGGCATCCCGACATAACCCAGGCCGATGACGGCGACGACGGTTTCTTTGGCCTCGAGGCGTTTCTTGAAGGTTTCGTATTGTGTGCTCATGCCTTCACCCTGCCCTATGGTTTAACGCCACTGAATAAGCGCTTCGTTAAGCACCTGCTCCACGCGGCGGCGCGGTTTGTAAAAATGGGACATGCCATGACCCGAGAGCATGACATCAAAATCCATCCGGGCAAAACGTTTCAGCGATTCAATATAGACCTGCTTGTTGAAGTCGATGGAGCCATCCCATCCGAAATGGCCCACGTTGAGCGTGCCGATGACATCACCGCTGACCACCACGCGTTTCCCATCCCAGTCGAAAGCATAAGCCGTGCAGCCCATGGTGTGGCCGGGGAAATGGTGCGCCCGCACCGTCACACCCGACAGCTCGAGCGTGTCCCCGTCCTGCACCTGCACGTCCACGGCACACGGCACGAATGCCTTGTGATAGAGATAGCCGCAGCAGCGTTCATCGCCTGCCGCCATGGCTTCGGCGGCGTTAGCGTGTGCGACAAGTTTCACCCCGGACCGCTTGAGGCGGTCGGCCGCGCCCGCGTGATCCAGGTGGGCGTGGGTGAGCACGCAGTACCGGATGGTTTCCGGGTCCAGCCCCCAGTAACGCATGTTGCGGAAGATCTGGTCCAGGGTGTCGCCACAGCCGCAGTCGAACAGGATGATGCCCGCGCCGGTATCGAGGGCATAGGAGTTGGCATCGTCAAACCCGGCATCAACGCCGGCCCAGGTAATGCCGTTTAAGTCACCGCCCACCTGGTATAAGCCTTTTAGAAGCTGCATATCCCTTGCTTTCCATAGCGCCCCGCAACGGGGCGGTCCTGTATCCTCTTTAATCCGTATATCCGTCGCGCAGCCCGGGCGGCATGGGTAACGGGCGCTCGCAGCCGCTTTCCAGGTCAAACCGCGCCCGGGATGCGCCGCTGTCAATGAACGCTTGCATTATATCAAGCACATGGTACGCGAGCGCCCCTTCGGCGCGATGGGGACGGCCTGATTGAATGGCTGCGGCCATGTCGGCCAGACCCAGTCCACGAGACTGTGTCCCATAGGCATGCATGGGGGGCATGATACACCAGTCCGCATCTCCGGGCTGAAAGAGCTTCACATCACCGCCAAAGGTATTCGGGTCCGGCACGCTGAGGGATCCTTCCGTGCCGTGTATTTCAATGCAAGGCAGGGTGGCGCGCCACACGTCAAAACTGGTGATCATGGTGGCCACCGCGCCATTTTTGAACTCGATCATGCCCGCGAGATGGGTCGGCGTCTCTACGGTAATACGCTTACCCTGCTTCGGTTCGCTGGTGATGAGGCGCTCATTAAAAGTGGTACGCGTGACAGCAGTCACCGACACGGCGGGGCCGAACAGGGTGACCAGCGCAGTGAGGTAATAGGGGCCCATGTCGAACATGGGTCCGCCCCCGGCCTCATAAAAAAATTCCGGGCTGGGGTGCCAGCTTTCATGGCCGTGACATTGCATAAAGGCCGTGGCGGACACAGGCACTCCGATCGCGCCCTCGTCGATCAGCCGCCGCGCGGTCTGTATGCCGGCGCCCAGCACGGTGTCGGGCGCGCAGCCCACGCGCACCTGTTTCGCTTTCGCTTCGTCCAGGAGCGCCTTCCCTTCCTCCCGGGTAAGCGTCAATGGTTTTTCATTGTACACATGCTTGCCCGCCGCCACGGCGGCCCGGGCAATGGCGGCATGCGCCTTGGGCACGGTGATGTTGAGTACAATATCCACCTCGTCGCTTTCGAGAAGCGCCTCGGGCGTCATCACCTTGGTGATGCCGTGCTTTTTCGCCTTTTCCCGGGCGGCTCGTTTAGCAATGTCCGCGCAGGCGGTGATATCAAAGGAGTTAAAGCGCTTGCCGCTCTCGAAATACAGGTCGGAGATGTTGCCACACCCGATGACACCTACTCGAAGAGGCTTCATACAAATTTATTCCATCCTTCCCGGGTTGTATAACAACAGGGTTAGCGACAGGCCCACAGCATGCCGCGTTTCATGATTTCAAAACACGGGGGCACGTCAAAATCGGCTGCCACGTGGCCCAGCGCGGAATAAAAGACGCGCCCTTCGCCGTAGGACCGCTTCCACACCACCGGCATCACGCAGCCTTCGATCCAGACGCAGGCATCGCCGGTGAAAACCGTGCTGGCCAGCACCTCATTGGAGGGATCGACGTGCATGTAATAACATTCGGAGCTGATAGGAAAGTCATGGATGCCGTCCATGATGGAATCGTCCGGCCGGACAATATTCACCTTGTAGGGGATGATACCGCCCGGATGTTCCACGAACTGGCCGCCGACCATGAACTGGAACGCAGTGTTTTCACGAAAGGCGTCGCCCATGCCGCCGTGCCAGCCGGCGATGCCCGACCCCGCGCGCACCGCCTCCAGCAGGCCCGCTTCCTCTTCAGGCTTCAGATGGCCCATGGTCCAGCAGGGCACGATCAAATCGTACGACAGCATACGCTCCTTGTTGGCAAACACCTCAAGGCTGTCTGAAACGGTGGTCTCAAAGCCCTGTTCCTTCAAGAAGGGCTCGAAACGGGCCGTGCATTCCCGGGGTTCATGGCCGTCCCAACCGCCCCATACCATCAATGCTTTCTTCATCGGTTTCTCCGTTGGATCTCATTCCGCGCGGTCGGAGCGTAATAAACAGCCCCGCCGCACCTTTCCGTAGTATACGACAAGGATGGAAAGGCCGCAAAAAGCCACGGTATGCCGCTGCAGGGACCTCGGCGGAGATGCAGGCCATTAGCCGATGATTAAACCAGGCCATACCACCAGTGGACGGCCTTATCTCCGCCCGCATCCAGAAGGAATGAAGGAACTGTATCCGCACAAATAAAACTTGAGAAACCAGTTTCGCTTACGCAGGTGCCAGAAGTACTTTCTGCTTATACATCCCCCGGCGCTTCGCGCCACCCCCCTCGAGGGGGGACCTTTCAGGACAGTGGTAGTGTTACAGTGCCGGTCTATTCTCGGGGCTGAGGCCAGGCGTTGGAGAAAAACGTCGATCCTTTACGGACTTCCTGGGACATATTCCACTAAGTCCCCCCTCGAGGGGGGTGGCGCGAAGCGCCGGGGGATGTCAGGACAATGTCTCTTCGCCGGAGACCCGAAACCACACGCTTATTGCGGTCCAAACACGTTCATGTCTGCACAGCACACGGGCCCGGGGGAGTACGCTGAAGCGTGAACAACATACACGTTTTTGATCCCCGCAGATGAAAAATGAGTTACTATAACTGTCGGCCGTGATTGCGGCCGCTTCCCGAAGGAGTTCCATGCACACGGTATTACACAACAAAAAGGAAACCGGTCCCGCCCTGTTTTGGGCCGGGTTGTTGGTGTGCTGCGCCGTTGCATGGTCCTTTCATCTCGTTTCCTTCCTCCATGCCAAGGACCTGATGCTGGCGATGGGCCTGCCCGTGGCGGCGGTTTGGCAGTACCGCACCGGACGCTTTACCCTGGAAGGTTTCTGCCGGCTGGGTCCCTTGTGGCTGGGCATGCTGTTCTGGTGCCTGTCGGGCCTGTTCACCGCGCGCGTGCCGTCCTACCTCGTGGAAAATGTGATCCGCTGGGTGATGCTCCTTTCGGCCGCTTCTCTGATCCTGGAGGCGTTCCGCTTCCGTAACGGCCGGTTATGGCTGTATCACGCCTTCCTCCTTTCCGGCGCCCTGGTGGGCGCCCTTGCCCTGTTGCAGTACGCGGGGCTCGCGGAAGCGTTCCTGCCCCGCTTTCCCGGGTATGACCAGCGGGCCTATTCCGTTTTCGGCAATCAGGATTTGCTCGGGGGGTACATGGCCTTCAACCTGGTCCTGCTGCTTTCCCTGTTCCTGCGCGACAGGCGAAATACCCCTCGGATTGTGGCGGCATACACCGGCGTCTTTGCGCTGCTGCTGGGCGCGCTGATTATCTCTTCCTCGCGTTCGGCCTGGCTGGCCGCGGCGGCGGGCATCGGGTGCACGGTGCTGTTGCCCGGCGGCTGGCGCCGGCTACGCCGCGTTGTAAAGCGGCGCCGCCGCGCGCTGCTTCTCCTGGCCCTTGCGGGTGCGGCGCTGCTGGCCACGGGCGCACCCCAGATCTATAACCGCACGGCCGCGAGTTTCTCGACATCGGATGTCGGCGGACGGGCCCGCCTCTGGTTCTGGGCGGGCGCGGCGCAGATGATCCGGGAACATCCGTGGGCGGGCGTCGGCTTGGGCCAGTACGGCTACTGGAGCCCCTCCTGCCAGGGACAGGTGCTATGGCGTCCCGGCGGGGAACGTTTCTTCTTCAATGAACTCCACACCGAACATGCCCATTCCGAGCCGCTGGATTGGCTGGCGGAAACGGGCGTTGCAGGAGCGCTTTTCTGGCTGGCTTTCTTCCTCTGGACCTTCAAGACCCGCAATCCGGCGCTGCCCGCGCTGGCGGTCCTGGCGGTTTTCGCCTGCTTCAATTCCTTCTCCCACAGCACGCCCCATATGCTGGCCGTGCTGCTGCCGGCCGCGCTGGCCCGGCCCGTGCCGCGATGCGGGGAAACCATGCCCAAAGTGATCGGGGCCTGTTGCGCGCTGCTTGCTCCGGCGACTTTAGTACTGACGGTGATTGTGCCCAGCGCGTTGTTGTGCCGCGCGGAACAGGCGCATGTGGCGGGGAAAGCATGGGACGGTCTTTACCAAACCGCATTCCGCTGGCCATGGCCGAATTACCGGGCCCATGAGAATTACGGGCTTGCCCTTCTGGACTCGGATCTTTATGATGAGGCCGCGGCGCATCTGGAAAGCGCCTTAAACGGTCAGGATACGGGACACGTGTATTATCTGCTTACTCTGTGCGCGGTGTCCCGGCAGGACGATGAAGCGGCCCTGTTCTACGCGGGCAAATGCCTGCTGCGCTGGCCCGGAAACGCGTATGCCTGGTCGGTGTTGCTTGAACGGTGTCCGCCCGGGGATGTGCCCGCCTGGACGCGGGAAAAGCAGCGCTTTACCAACCGCGCGGAATATTCCGCGTTGCCGCGGGGTTTAGGTGATACGTGGCGCGGGATTCGCTAAAAGGGAAACGGACCCTTTTAAGCCTACGGCGCGGTCACAACTACGGGGAGAGCCAACCATGAAACGCTATGCACTACTTGCCCTAGCGGCACTGCTAATTTTGTCGGGATGCGTCAGTTACGGCCCGGAACCCGAAACGGTTTCCCGTGTGGATATCCAGCGCTATGTGGGATTGTGGCATGAAATCGCCTCTAACCAGGTCTTTTTCAACAAGGGTCTGGTCGGGGTGACCGCGGAATACGCCGTCCTGAACGACCAGCAGATCAGCGTAATCAATTCCGGGTACGAAGGGACCATTGACGAGGCCAACAAGACTTCCATCAACGGTGTCGCCACCGTTGTGGACACGGAAACAAATTCAAAACTGAAAGTGCAGTTTGACATGTTTCTGGGCGCCTTGTTCAAGGGCAATTACTGGATCGTGCTTCTTGACGAGGAAAATTATGAGTACGCGGTGGTCACGGACAACCGGCAGTTCACCTTGTTCATTCTGAGCCGGATGCCGGAAATGACGACCGACCGGTACAACGCCATTCTTGCCGCCCTTGCGGATAAACAGGTGGACACATCGCGTCTCAAGGTTACCGGCACCCTGCTGTAGGCATCACCCTGGATTAAAGCCGGTTTCTCTGCGCGCCTTGCATGGGGCATAATATGCCCATGGAAGCGATACGCATAGCGAAACTGATGGCCACGCGGGGCATGTGTTCCCGGCGCGAAGCGGAAGATCTGATTCTCCGGGGATGGGTGTTCGTTGACGGCGCGCGCGTGGAGGCATGCGGCACAAAAGTCGCTCCCGACGCGGAGATTACCCTTGACGAACGTGCATCCGAGGCGCTGTCCAAACAGATTACCGTGCTGCTGAACAAGCCCGTGGGCTATGTTTCCGGCCAGCCGGAAAACAACCACGTGCCCGCGGTTTCCCTGGTCACACCCGAGAATTACTGGAAGGCCGGGCCGGGCACGGGGTCGACCCGCCTCCCATCGCTTGCGGGCCTGGCGCCCGCCGGGCGCCTTGACAGCGATTCGCAGGGACTGTTGGTGCTGACCCAGGACGGGCGCATCGCCCGGTCACTTATCGGAGGTAATTCCAAAATCGACAAGGAATACCTGGTCCGCGTTCGCGGCGCATTGAATGACGAAAAACTGCGCCTGTTGAACCACGGCCTGTCCCTCGACGGCAAGCCCCTCAAACCCGCGCAGGTCACGTTGCTGCATCCCCAGGAACTGAAGTTTATCCTTTGGGAAGGGCGCAACCGCCAGATACGCCGCATGTGCGCGCTGGTCGGACTCGAAGTGCTTCGGCTGAAACGGGTGCGCATCGGCAGGATCACGCTCGGCAGCCTGCCCTATGGCCGTTGGCGCTTCCTGCGCGACGGGGAGATGTTCTGACCCGCGCTTTCAATGGACATTTCCCACTGCTGACGGGTACACTATGATCTGAAAATTCCCGAAAACCAGAAGGAAAGGAAGTATATAGTATGGCAAAGATAGGCTATGGCATTATCGGCTGCGGCAATATCGGACCGGTGCACGCGGCGGCGATCGCGGCCGTTCCCGCCGCGAAACTGGTAGCCGTGTCCGACGTGGTGGAACGCACGGCGAAGTCGTTGGCGGACAAGTACGGCGCGGATATGTACACCGATTACCGTCATCTTCTTGCGCGGAAGGATATTCAGGCCGTCTGCCTGTGTGTGCCGAGCGGCATGCGCATGGAAATCGCCGTGGCCTGCGCGGAAGCCGGCAAGAATCTCCTTTCCGAAAAACCGCTCGACGTGTCCACCAAACGCATCGACCGCATCATCGCCGCCACGGACAAGGCGGGTGTCCGGCTGGGCTGCATTTTCCAGAGCCGCTTCGCCGACGGGTCCGCCCTGATCAAGCAGGCCCTGGACCAGGGCCGCTTTGGCACGCTCGTACTGGGCGATGCCTACATCAAGTGGTACCGCTCCCCGGAGTACTACGCGAGCGGCGCATGGCGCGGCACCAAGAAATGGGACGGCGGCGGCGCGCTCATGAACCAGGGCATTCATCAGATTGACCTGCTGCAGTGGTTCATGGGCCCGGTAAAAACTGTGCGCGCCCAGGTGACCCGGCGCCTGCATCACGGGCTGGAAGTGGAAGACACCGCCACGGCGATGCTCGAATTTGAAAGCGGCGCCTTCGGCGTGATCGAAGGCAGCACGGCCATCTGGCCGGGCCACCCGGCGCGCGTGGAAATCCACGGCAGCGAGGGCAGCAGCTATACCGAGGACGGCGCCATCAAGTTCTGGAAATTCACCAAACGCAGGGCCATTGACGCCAAGATAGAGGCCCAGCTGAACCGCGAATCCGAACTGGGTTCCGGCGCGGGCGACCCGTTGAGCAGTCTCAAAACCGAGGGTCACCGCAGACAGATTGACGATTTCACCAAGGCCATACAAAAGGACCGCCCGCCGCGCATCGACGGGCGCGAGGGACGCAATGCCGTGGCGCTCATTGAAGCCATATATAAAGCGGCGGCCACGGGTAAAGCGGTAAAACCCTGATCCCGGCGACCGAATTGTATGTTGTTCACGCTTCCGCGTGCTCCCCAAGCGCCGTGTGTCGCACGCACACTAAAGTG
>JAAYBJ010000057.1 GCA_012730105.1 Candidatus Hydrogenedentota bacterium | reverse complement strand
TCGCGGGGCGCGAGAATGCGCAGGTTGGGCACCGCGCGCAGGTAGGACAGGTCAAACACCCCGTTCTGCGTGGGGCTGTCCTCGCCGACCAGGCCGGCGCGGTCTATGGCAAAAATCACCGGCAGCGACTGCAGGCAGACATCATGAATCAGCTGGTCATAGCCGCGCTGCAGGAACGTGGAATACAGCGCCGTGACGGGGCGCATGCCTTCGGAGGCCAGGCCGGCGGCGAACGTCACCGCATGCTGCTCACAGATGCCCACGTCAAAAAAGCGGTCGGGAAAGGCCTGCTCGAACTTGGACAGGCCCGTACCGGTGGGCATAGCCGCGGTGATGCCGACAATGCGCGGGTCTTTCGCGGCAAGATCGATCAGGGCGTTCGCGAAGGCGTCCGTAAAACTCACCGCCCCCGCCTTGCCTTCCGGTACCCGGAGCTTGGCAGGAATGGCATCGCCTTCCCCGGCGTCGGTGTCCAGGATCATGGGCTTGACGCCGTGATAGGCCTGCGGATCCTCTTCCGCGGCCTTCAGCCCCTTGCCCTTGTCCGTGGTGCAATGCAGAAAAACCGGGCCGTCCATTTCCTTGACCCGGGACAGGAGTTCGATCAGCAGCGGCAGATCATGCCCGTCAACCGGGCCGATGTAATTGAATCCCAGTTCCTGGAACAGGCCGCCCTTGGTGATGAATCCCTTTACGGTCTTCTCGATGTCCTGGATGGTGCGCGTCATGCGGTCGGGAATCAGGGCCTTGACGAAACTGCCGGCGTCCTGCTTGGCCCGCTTGTAGGGCTTGGCGGTGATGATCCGGTTAAAATAATGGGCCAGCGCGCCCACATTCCGGGAAATGGACATCTCGTTGTCATTCAGGATGACCAGCATGCGCGCGCCCAGGTGGCCGGCGTGGTTCATGGCTTCAAAGGCCATGCCGCCGGTCATGGCGCCGTCGCCGATCACGGCGACCACCTGATGGTTCAGGCCGAGCCGGTCCCGGGCCATGGCCATGCCGAGCGCCGCGGAGATGGAGGTCGAACTGTGGCCTGTGCCGAAACTGTCGTAGGGGCTTTCCGACCTCTTGGGGTAGCCGCTGATCCCGTCGCGCTTGCGCAGGGTCTCAAAACGGTCGGCCCGCCCCGTCAGCAGTTTATGGGCGTAGCACTGGTGACCCACATCCCAGATCAGTTTGTCTTTCGGGAAGTCGTACACGTAATGCAGGGCGATGGTCAGCTCCACCACACCCAGCGGCGACGCCAGGTGCCCGCCGTTGTGGTTTACGGTTTCCAAAATGCGCCGACGCAGTTCACCCGGCAACTGTTCCAGCTGCTCCGGGGTAAAGCCCTTGATGTCCTGCGGTGTTTTCATTGAATCCAGCAAAGATAGCATCTTTCGGTGGTTTCTATAACCGCCCAGTACCGGGCGATAAAATCTTGACTGTGTTTTCAGCCCCTGGGGTATGTGTTCCGCCCGGACCGGGCGGACATATTCTCCTATAGGCCCGGTGGGGCGTCCAACGCCTGCCTCAAGGCAATCTTGTCTATTTTACCAGATACCAGGCGCGGCAGTACATCCTTGTACACAAAATGGCGGGGACATTTGAAGGGGGCCAGGTGCTCATAACAAAACGCGCGCAGCGCTTTTTCGTCCGGAGGCGTCGGAGACAGGCTTCGCAGGAACGCGCAAACCTCTTCGCCCCGCGTCTTTTCCGGTACACCCACCACGGCCGCTTCCACGATATCGGGGTGGCGCAGCAGCACCTCCTCGATTTCCCTCGGGTAAATATTCATGCCCGCCCGTATAATCAGGTCCTTTTTCAACCCGGTAATGTATAGGTACCCGTCCGCGTCCAACCGTCCCAGGTCGCCTGTGTGCATCCAGCCGCCATGCAGGGCTTTGCCCGTTTCCTCAGGCTTTTTATAGTATCCCTTCATCACATTATGGCCGCGCACCAGGATTTCGCCGGCTTCATCCGGGCCCGCAAATGAACCGTCTTCCCGGCGGATGCGCACCTCGCACTGGAAAATGGGCTTGCCCACGGAACCGGGCCGGTTGGTTGCCGCGTCCACGTTGTAACTGACCACGGGGCTCGTTTCCGTCAGGCCGTACCCTTCCAGGAGGGGAATGCCAAAACGCTCCAGGAAGGCATCGTACAGGTCCCGGGACAGGGCGGCGCCCCCGACATTGATGGCCCGTATGGAAGAGAGGTCAAAGGCCTTGTCCTGCTTGTAGTTGACCATAAACCACGCCATGCTCGGCACCATCCCGAACAGGGTCACCCGCTCCCGCGCGATAATGTCAAAAACCTTATGGGGTTC